>NZ_CP065425.1:2151041-2458333 GCF_016772275.1 Heyndrickxia vini
CCATTAAAAGAACTTTCAAACAAAGCAAATGTAACTGTAGAAACTATCGATAAAGCACTAGATGTGTTATCATATATTTTCGAATAACCGGACAAGGGTCATGCCCTTGTCCTTTTTTAATACAAATCTTTTCTTCTATCTTTAAAAATGGGAATCGTATTACGAACTTTCTCCACTTCTTCCAGATCAAGATCAGTGTAAAATATCCCCTCCGACGTATGGCCATTTAATAATCGTTCTCCCCATGGTGCAATCACCAGCGAATGTCCGTTATATTCATTATTCGGATCGGATCCCACACGATTTACTGCCACAATGAAGCACTGATTTTCAATTGCCCGTGCTTGCAGTAATATTTCCCAATGATCAATTCTTTTCTTCGGCCATTGTGCTACAACGAACATCAACTTTGCACCATTCAATGTGTGCTTCCGCATCCATTCGGGAAAACGAATATCATAGCAAATAACACCACCACATGTAACCCCACCGAGATCAAATATATTATCTTCCGTCCCTTTTTCTAAAAACTTGTGCTCATCCATTAATTGAAATAGATGGGTTTTGTCATATTCCGCAATCATTTTCCCTTCCATATTGAAAACGTACATTGTATTGAAAAATTTCCCTTTTTTACGCGTTGCTACGGAACCACCAACGATAGTAATCTTATATTTTTGAGCAAGTCTTTTGAAAAGTTTTTTTGTTTGCTCTCCATTTTCATCTGCTAATTTAGGTAATTGTTCTAAGGCATACCCTGTATTCCACATCTCCGGGAAAACGATGACATCTGCAGAAGCTTTTGCTGCTTCGACCGTGTATTTTTCAATAATACGAATATTTTCCATTGGATTAGCAAAAGCGATATCCATTTGCACACAAGCAATTTTCATTCGTTCCTCTCCTCTAGACATATTTATCTAAATAGTATAAAGTTTCTAATAAAAATATCAATCATTTTACATAGAAGGTGAATGAATCGGATGGATTTCTCTGAGCGTTTAAAAAATTTACCAGTTCAATTTTTTGCATCACTTGTTGGAAAAGTAAATAAAGCGATTGAGGAAGGACGGGATGTTATTAACTTAGGACAAGGCAATCCGGACCAGCCAACTCCCCCTCATATTGTAAAAGCATTGCAAGATGCAGTAGAAGACCCACAGTCACATAAATATTCCCCTTTCCGTGGTCTAAAAGAATTAAAACAGGCGGCGGCAATTTTTTATAAAAACCAGTACGATGTCACCATTGACCCCGCTTCGGAGGTGGCGATCCTATTTGGTGCAAAGGCAGGATTAGTTGAATTGCCTATGTGTCTACTAAATGAAGGTGAACTAATGCTTTTACCGGACCCGGGTTATCCAGATTATCTATCAGGTACGGTTTTAGCCAATGTTCGATATGAAACTTTTCCCTTAAAGTCGGACAATCACTTTTTACCAGATTATGAATCAATCCCAAACAAGCAAAAAGAAGCGGCAAAATTAATGTACTTAAATTATCCGAATAATCCTACCGGGGCTACTGCAGATTTAGACTTTTTCAATAAAACGGTTGAATTCGCAAAAGAAAATCAAATCACTATCCTCCATGACTTTGCCTATGGAGCAATTGGTTTCGACGGTAAAAAACCCATCAGCTTCCTTCAAGCCGATAATGCGAAAGATGTTGGCGTTGAAATGTATACTCTATCAAAAACATATAATATGGCTGGATGGCGTGTAGGTTTTGCAGTAGGAAACCCAGTAATTATTGAGGCACTAAACCTCATTCAAGATCATTTATATGTCAGTCTCTTCCCTGCCATTCAAAAGGCGGCGGTTGAAGCATTAACTGGTGATCAACGATGTGTGAACGAATTAATATCCTGTTATGAAAGTCGTCGAAACGCATTGATTCAAGCATGCCTGAAAATTGGCTGGGACGTTCAAGCCCCTGCAGGGTCCTTTTTTGCTTGGCTACCCGTTCCAACACGATTCACAAGCGAAGAGTTTGCTAATTATATTCTCGAACACGCCGATGTAGCAGTAGCGGCTGGAAAAGGATTTGGAGAATATGGAGAAGGGTATATCCGAGTTGGATTGTTGGTTTCGGAAGACCGATTAACTGAAGCAATTGAACGAATTGAGAAGTTAAAACTATTTATTTAGACTATTATTTAAAAATTTATGACTATATATTGTATAATTTTAATCTTTATATTCGTTATACATATGTAAATGATTTTTAAGGAGGATGCTCATTGTCTAATGAAGTTAATGAACAATCACGTGAAATCCGGCAAAAGTTTGATGCCCTAGTTGCAAATTATGGAGATGATTTCTGGAACTATTGTCGCTATTTAACAGGATCCCCCTGGGATGGTGAGGATCTATACCAAGACACTATGTTAAAAGTGTTAGGTGGTATGTATCAACGTTGGCACCCTACGAATCTCAAATCTTATCTTTTTCGGATGGCAACAAATGCTTGGATTGACCAATGCCGACGTGAGAAGCGAAAAATAGAGTTATTAGCAGAAGTACACCAAGAGCAAGAAAATCCAATCGATCAATCCGTTATTGAAGATGCTTTAGAACAGCTTTCGCACCTATTTTCACCCAAACAGACAGCACTCTTTTTACTTATGGAAGTCTTCCATTTTCAAGCAAATGAAGTAGCAAGCATAATTAAAACGTCCCAAGGGGCTGTATATGCTACTCTAAACAGAATGAGGAATAAATTAAAAAGCAAACCGGCACAAACAAAAACTGCGATTAAAAATGATGATAGGAATAATAAAGTTATTCAAACCTATTTAAAAGCTTTTAATGAAGGGAACTTGGAAGGAATACTCCAACTGTTAAGTGAGAATGTTCACTATGAAGCTTCACTCGGTTTCATTGAAATATCTAAGGATGAGGTTAAAAATGGATCACTTCAATATGGTTTGCCAGGGCATACAGCAAAAGAATTCACATTATGGGGCAAATCTGTCATTATCGTACTTGCCGATTCCGAAAGCGGACCGCTCGTTCACGATATCCAGTACCAACAGGTTGAACATGACAAGATCGTTTACCACCGTAGTTACTTTTTTAGAAAAGAACTTATTATTGCAGCATGCAAAGAACTTAATTTGAACCCACAATTGAATAAATCACCCTTTTTAAATTGGGAAGCTATTACTCAGTAATAGGATCATCCATTAAAAAAGAGTTTGGAATTCCAAACTCTTTTTCTTATTTATTGTAAATAAATAGTCCAATTTTCAATGAAATCTACCATATTAATAACACCCATTAATAAAACGAATAATAAAAATGGAACAGCTAGACTTTTAAAGGTGTGACCCCATTTATAGTCAATATTTCTTTTCATTAATAATCTATCTACAATAAGGTAAAGAATTGATGCAGTGAGACTAATCAAGAGCAATACGGATCCAAATAGAAGATGGAACAATACTGTAAGATAGATCTCAAACCTACTATTCTTATTTCTTGCAATCTTGTTCGCCAATATATCACTTACTATAGATGTGGCCGTTCCATAAATCAAGATCACTGGAAAGCTATACAATAAATAGACTGGTGTAGAATTAACCATTCTCCACAAATAATCTTGAACAGATGATATCTCCTCACCGAAGGGATTTGGAATAATGACTCCGAATAACACAGCATAAAGAGAACCCGCAATAGATGCAGTAATTAGTTTCCGGCGTAGTAAATTTAACCAGTCTACTTTTGAATTCATCTTGTTCACTCTGATTCCGCTTCATCATCGTATATACCCAATGAATATATTCATAATTTTAACATTAATTAACTAATAATCCAGTCACAATAAGGAATTCGAATAGATTTTGTTTGGTTCCAACTCAGTTCTATAAAAGCCAGGTAAGTCTATTGTTTTTGATGATTCCTATTCAAGAATGAATCTTTCATTACACTGTCTCATATAGTATACAAATGAGGACACAACTTAGTTTTTTAAAAGAAAATTAGTAGGATATTGCCTAATTGGATATTGCCTAATTCGTAAATTATCCTCATTGATACTTTAAAAGTTTTTGTAGAATAATTAATCGTTTAGGGGGAAAAAGAATGCCAAAAACATTATTTCATGTCGATTTACGTAAACCAATGAATGAACAAGCCCATCCAGGACATAACAGATGGCATCCAGATATTCCAGCTGCCTTTTCAGTTGATCCCGGAATTTCTTTTCGAATGGAATGTAAGGATTGGACAGATGGACAAATAAGCAATAATGATAATCCGAATGATATTCGTGATGTCATCCTTTCACGTGTTCACGTTTTAAGTGGTCCCGTACATGTTAACGGGGTCGAACCCGGTGACTTACTCGTCGTTGATATATTAGATATAGGTGCTTTGGCAGAATCGGAATGGGGTTACAATGGAATATTTGCAAAAGAAAACGGTGGAAGTTTTTTAACTGAGCATTATCCTAATGCCGCTAAATCTATATGGGATTTTCATGGAATCTATACAACTTCAAGACATATCCCAGGAGTAAAATTCGCCGGAATCATTCATCCCGGACTTATTGGTGTCGCCCCCTCTTTGGAGCTCTTACAAAAATGGAATAAACGTGAAGATGAACTGAAAAAGACCGATCCAAACCGTGTTCCCGAATTAGCAGCAAGTCCAGATCCACAAAATGCCGTGTTAGGAACACTAAAAGGAGCAGAATTTGATCGTGTCGCACGTGAAGGAGCAAGAACGGTGCCTCCAAGAGAAAATGGCGGAAATTGTGATATTAAAAATCTTTCAAAAGGATCTCGCATTTACTTCCCTGTCTTTGTTGACGGTGCTAAACTTTCCGTTGGAGACATTCATTTTTCACAAGGTGATGGCGAAATTACTTTCTGTGGCGGAATAGAAATGGCAGGATGGATTGATCTTCGGGTTGATGTAATTAAAGGCGGAATGGAAAAGTACAAAATAAAAGAAAATCCCGTCTTTAAACCTGGCCCTGTGGAGCCACATTACTCTGACTATTTAGTTTTTGAAGGAATATCAGTGGATGAAACAGATGGAAAACAGCATTATTTAGATGCTCATATTGCATATCGTCGAGCATGCTTAAATGCGATTGAATACTTAAAAACACTAGGTTATACAGGAGAACAAGCCTATATGCTATTAGGAACTGCACCTGTTGAAGGCAGAATCAATGGAATTGTAGATATTCCAAACGCTTGTTGTACGGTTGCAATTCCAACACAAATATTTGATAAGGATATACTGCCCAAGTAAATGATGTAAGGAGTGGATATCACATGCCTAGCTATACGTTTCACTGTAAAACTTGCGGAAACTTTACACTATTTTTTTCAACAATGAAAGGAAATAAATCGCATGCAAATTGTCCTAATTGTTCACTAGAATCCAATCGTGTATACTATCCGCCAAATTTATATTCCTACAGTAAAGAACTTCGAACTAGAATTGAAAGAGGCATGGAACCACGAAAAATGACAATAGAAGAACTAGGGCCTAAAAGGACAAAAAAAAGTTCCAATTTGCAAAGACCCTGGCAAGTTGGCCATTAAAAGAAAAAAGGGACAAAGTCCCTTTTTCTCTTTTAACTCTTTTCTTCATTTGAACTTGTTAGGGAATTGTTTGACAATCCCCTCAATCTTTTGCATACTCCTTTTTTAATTTTCCATATTTAGTATCTATTAAATTTTTCATCCTATTCTCAAATATGCGGGTAAACTATCTATTGTTATTATTAATTATTCCGCTTCTAACTATGTTCTGACAGAATAGTTAATGGTATAATTTACATAAAAAAGGGGATTATAAGAACATGGACTCACTATTACGTTTTTATAAAATAATCATCGGATTTGTTGAATTGTTTTTTGGAATACCATTTATTGGAGGAGCCATCATCATCGGTCATGCATGGGCACCACTTGGGGCATTAATATTTTTTCATTTTATTGGTTTAGTTTTATCATTTATTGCGGTTAAAGCTAAATCCGGATCCGTGTTTGGAATAATTGGGAATATTATTGCTTTCATCCCGGTAGTTGGAATGATCATGCATATATTAATTGGATTAGTAAACGTGTATCAAGGAATTAAGGATAAATAGCAGTTTCCATGTAAATTGCATTTAAAAAAGCTAACATTTGCTGTTAGCTTTTTTGATTGGAACAAAGAACCAGCGCTCTTGTCCATTAATAAGGAAATTTAGATGAGTTACGAAACTGTTCATCAGCTTCCATTTGGTTTAAATTTCTTTCAGGACGTTTTGTCCCTTTTTTATAAAAAATAAACGATACGACTAATAACAAAATGATGACTCCCCAAAATATCCAACCAAATAATGTTATAATCCCCACCCCATTCCACACTAAATTGTTATGATAACTATTTTATGCGGGTGCATCCCTTAATGATTCCATTCATGTGCTAACATTCCGTAGACGATATGATCTACAAAATGATCATACAGCCATTCTGCCTGCCTAATACATCCTTCATTCATAAATCCAAGTCTTTCTGGTATCGCACGACTTTTATTATTTTCCGCTGCGGCCCTAATTTCTACCTTATTCAGCTTCAGTTCACGAAAGGCATAATCAGTTAACGCTTTAGCCACCCTTGTCATGATCCCCTTCCCCTGATACGCTTCACTTAACCAATATCCTATTTGGGCAGTTTTATTGGACCAATTCATTTGATTGAAGCCAGCAGTTCCGACAATTTCCCCATTATAAAGGATGACTGTAGTTAAATTTCTATTTTCACTATATCCTTTTAAACAACCAGAAATAAAATTTTGCGTATCTTGGATCATCGTTGTTGAATCCAACCATGGCAACCATTCACGCAAATATCCTCTTGATTGATTGGTTAGTTCAAAAACCTTTGCAGTATCAGTTAAATCAATTAATTTTAATGACAAGTCATTATCAATTTTGTAAAGAAACATGTTCTCCCTCTTTTCCAGGACACTATCAATGGGGCAATTGTCTATAAAAGTTCCATTTGTTTATTTTTCAAAAATGTATTCAAATATTAATTAGATCGCAAACTTCTTTCACTATTCATCTTCAAACTCTTCCGGCTCGTTGTCTATATAAATTGTTTTTGAGTTGTAATTGAATCGTAGTTTTAACCCCCATGAAGAACTATTCGATTCAAACGAATCATCATTAATCGTAAATTGAATTAAAATATCATTATCCCAATCTAGCAAAACAAATTCGTTGTCATTTGAGTATAATTTACAATTAATATGTGCAACTAAATTCCATCCGTCTTTTAACTCATGAAATACTGTTTCCATTGCATCCATTCCCTTGCTTTTTGTATTTGTTTTATCTCACATTTATTATACCAAAAAGGAAATCTATTTAGTCTTGTATTATTGTACTCTCCTTTCTAAATTTTTCACCGTTTCACTATTCTCCACTTCATTTTGATTTTTTAATGTGCCGAATAGAACATCAACAAACGGATTCGATACACCATACCAATAATTTTCATTTTTAAAGTGGTGCAGCATATGAGTTTTCTTTACCCACAAGCCGAATTTCGTTTTAGGCTTTATTGGACGATGTGCAACATAATGCCGCCATTCATAAATAAGCAGCATGACTATTAGTCCAATTCCAAATGCCAGCGTACCGGCGATCGTACGTGTGAACAAGTAAAAGACGAAGGATAAAATAATGAACTGAGGAATACTATACCAAATTGGCAAAAACAATAATTTTAAGTCGTTGGGATGTTTATGATGATCATAATGCAGCCGTTTTAATGCTTTTAGAAAAAAAGGATTTCTCGGAGCCTTTAAATGAAAAAGAAAACGATGGGTTAAATATTCACTAAAAATAAAAAACACTAACCCGATGCTAAAGCAAAGTAAGGTGAATAAAGTTAGTCCCATTATAGTTACACTACTAACAAACCCAACCAAAAGAATCATCATTACTAAAATATCAAAATGCAGGAAAAAATCACGATACAAATTTTTCGTTTTCATCCGACTCCTCCTCATTTGTATGACCAAGCTTTTTAGAATAATTGCTAATTCCATTTTATTATTTACAAAGCGTTTTATCAAACTATTCTTAGTTTTACGCCAACATAATGGATGAATGTAAAATAATTTCAGTAATCAAACTCCATTATTTGAAAATGATATAATAAACTTGGTATTCTTAATATGTATTAAAAAATTTTAGGGAGAGATGCTGAATGAATCATGTAACGTTAAACAATGGTTTAAAAATGCCACAGCTTGGCTTTGGTGTTTGGCAAGTGAAAGATGATGAAGCTACAGCTGCAGTTACGAAAGCGATTGAAGTGGGCTACCGATCCATTGACACTGCTATGATTTATGAAAATGAAAAAGGTGTTGGAAAAGCACTCAAAGATACATCTGTACCTCGCGAAGACCTCTTTATTACTACTAAAGTTTGGAATAGTGATCAAGGTTATGAAAATACATTGCGTGCATTTGATGAAAGTTTAGAAAAATTAGGATTGGATTATGTTGATTTGTATTTAATCCATTGGCCAACTCCCGAATTTGATCAATATGTTGATACATATAAAGCACTAGAAAAGCTTTATCATGATGGTCGTGTGAAAGCAATTGGTGTTTGTAACTTTGAAATCGAACATTTAGAACGCTTACTAAAAGAATGTGATGTCAAACCTGTCCTTAACCAAGTTGAATGTCATCCTTTCTTATCACAAAATGAATTAAAAGAATTTTGTGCAAAACATGAAATTTTCGTTGAAGCTTGGAGCCCACTTCAACAAGGTGGAGAAGTGCTAAACCACGAGACAGTACAACAAATCGCTGCGGCACATGACAAATCTCCAGCACAAGTCATTTTACGCTGGCATTTACAAAACAATACAATTGTCATTCCAAAATCAGTTACACCATCTAGAATCGAAGAAAACTTTAACGTATTCGACTTTGAACTTAGCCACGACGAAATGGAATCAATTAACAAACTAAACAAAAACGAACGAAAAGGTCCACATCCAAATGAAATGAACCGCCGTTAATATTGTATAAAAAGGGACAGAAAACTTAAGGAGTTACGTTTCCGTGGGGAAACATACCAAATAGTATGCTAATGAGCATGTAAAATCGCAACCTAATCTTGATAATTGTTGTTGTCAACATGTTAATTACTGATTGATATTCTATTGGGTTTGTTGATTTTTTTACTTAATTAGATAATTGATATCCTCTTTCAAGATAACCAATAAGCGGACATTTTCCGGTTAACCGGCAGAATAAACATCGGTTCAGGGTATATTAGCGGAGGTTTTCCGTTTAAGTAAAGCAAAATTACTTATTTTCACGGTTTTCGAGTTAATAGTCGTAAATTTCCGCTTATTCAAGGTATTTTCAGTGCTATTTTCTAATTAAGGGAAATTTCTCCGCTTATCGAGCTCGATTTTGCGTCTTCCTTTAATTAAACAAAAAAACATATTAAAGACAGAAGCTTGGGAAAAATCCCAAGCTTTCGTGTGCTAATTATGTTGTTTTTCAATGCTACGAGTTCTTATGTTATTATTTTCTCTACGTTATCGAAACTACTTAAGGTTTACTGCTCCACTCTTTTATAAAGTCCGTTATCAAATGAACGATTACTATTGCTTTATCAAGTAAAAAAGCGTGATCGCAAATCAGAAAATCGTCCTCAATTCGAAAAAATGATGCATAGTAAAAACCTGGTCCTAAGTATATTAAACCCACCACATATTTGTTGGTTGTTCACCAATAAGTATTGTTTGAAGGTTTTTCACCGCTCGTTTGAAGCCCTCATCAATTGACATAATTGGATCCTCATGTTCTATGCTTACAACATAGTCGTAACCATACGTACGCAGAGCACTCATCATGTCGGACCACTCTTGAAGTCCATGACCGCAACCAACGGAGCGAAATGACCATGCTCTTGATCGAACTTCGCTATATGGCTGCATGTCGGTTAGTCCGTACATATTCACATTGTCTTGATCAATATAGGTATCTTTTGCATGAAAATGATGAATCGCATTTTCCTTAGCTAATATTTTAATCGCACCAACAGGATCAATTCCTTGCCACCAAAGATGACTCGGATCAAGGTTCGCGCCAATGGCATCGCAAGTCTTTTCACGTAATTTTAAAAGTGTATACGGAGTATGAACTAAGAAACCTCCGTGAAGCTCAAGACCAATTCGTACGTTATGATCTTTTGCGAATTGTCCCCATTCCTTCCAATATGGAATGAGTTTTTCTTCCCATTGCCATTTTAAAACTTCCGTATATTCGTTTGGCCATGGAGCAATTGGCCAATTAGGGTACTTTGCACCTTCATGGTCCCCAGCTGTACCGGAAAAACAATTGACAACCGGCACGCCCATTAAAGAAGCTAATTTCACCGTTTTAACAAAGTCATTGTGACATTTTTCCGCAAACTCCCTATCAGGAGATAACGGGTTACCGTGGCAGCTAAAGGCGCTTATTTCCAATCCTCTTGATTTAACCTCATTTAAATATGCTTCTCTTTTCGTTTCACTATCAAGCAATTCATCAAGTTTACAATGTGCATCACCCGGATATCCACCCGTACCAATTTCAACAGCTGTAAGACCAGCATCTTTCACATAATCAAGCATATCTGTAAACGACTTATCTGAAAACAAAACTGTAAAAACACCAAGTTTCATTTATATTCCCCCTCACTTTCAATTATAGTTGGACACTCTTTTGTTTTTCACTGCTTTTATAAATAGCCTCCATTATTTGCGATACTTGTAAAGCTTCTTCAGGTTTCACAATTTGTTCAGAACGATTTAATATCGCGTCTACGAAGTTCTTCGCTTGCAAATAGCCAGGATTCTCTGTTTCCGGTATCCAGGTTGCATCACTGTTAAACAACATTCCATGCCTGGCATAATTCAGCTTCAATGGAAATACTTCAATGCCTCCTTGGTCTCCTGAAATGCTTACACTTTCTTTATCACTTTCAATATTGGCGGACCAAGACACTTCCAATAACATCGATGCTCCGTTGGCAAATCGAACATACCCTGTTACATGATCATCCACATTAAAGGTCTCATGATTGAAATCCCCCCATTGATTCACCTGTTCGGGCTGATTGCTTAAAGCATGATAAGTGGTGCCTGACACCTCCACAGGTTTTGGATTCCCCATTAACCAGAGAGAAAGGTCTAATAAATGACATCCGTAATCAATCAGACTTCCGCCCCCTTGAAGATCCTTATTAGTAAACACACCCCAACCTGGGACTTTTCGTCTTCTTAATGCTTGGATTCTAACAACAAGAGGCTGACCAATTTCATTTGCAACCATGATACGTTTTGCACCTTGTGATTCCTTCATAAAGCGATAATGAAATCCAATGTTTAAAACTTTTTCTGCTTTTTTAGATGCGTCAATCATCGCTTTACATTCCGCAGCTGACATTGCCATCGGCTTCTCACAAAGGACATGAATTCCGGCGTTAAGGGCAGCAATAGTAATTTCTGCGTGAAACTTATTCGGTGTGCAAATAACAACAGCATCAATCACCGCAAACATTTCCCGATAATCGTTATACGCATGTGGAATGCCAAAGCTTTCAGCCACTTCTTGAGCACGATCGAAATTAACATCACAAACCGCTACAATTGAAACATCATCATTTAACATTAAAAAGGCGGGGATATGTCTATCAACTGCAATTCCACCTACACCTACAATTCCTAGTTTTATCTTACTCATTTTGCACCTCCCCTTCCTCTATTAAAATATGAGTTAATTATTTATATTATTTAAAGTGCATCTATAATTGTTTCACATTTATAGATGCACTTTTTCGACTTTCCCAGTTTTACTTGATTCCAATGCAGCTAAAATAACTTTTAATGATTTCATACCTTCTTCTCCGTTTATTGGTACTTCACTATTTTCAACAATACTATTAATAAAATTTTCTATTACGTGGGTATTGTTTTGACCGCCATCTTCATTAGACTGGATTTTCCCTAATTCATATTTAACAACTTCACCATTCTTGTATTGTACGACTAATGAATAGTCCGGATGATCTTCCAAACGAAGAATGGCATTTTCTCCATAAATGATCGTTGAGTTATCTTCACTTGAAACATAGGACCAACTTGCGGCAAGTGTTCCCATAATTCCACTTTCTGTTTTCAAAATGCAAACAGCATTATCATCAACCGTCGTTTCTTTTTTAGCAACTGTATCTACAAAAGCAGCAACTTCTACAATGTCTTCGTTTAATAAATAACGAAGTAAATCGGTTTTGTGCACACCTAAATCACCCATTGCCCCGATAAATGCTTCGTCTTTCTCAAAAAACCAACTATTTGAGCCATCGGCACTCCATCTTTCTGGTCCGCCATGACCAAATGCTGTCCGGAAACTATAAATTTTTCCTACATCACCTGATTCTATTAATTTACGCGCTTTCACATGAGAGCTGACAAATCGCTGATTATGGGCAATCATCAACTTTTTACCATTCCTTTGTGCAGCTTCAATCATTGCTTTCGCTTCTTCTTCAGATGTAGCCATTGGCTTTTCACAAAGAACATGTTTTCCGGCATTTAATGCCGCAACAGAAATGGGTGCATGAAGATAGTTTGGCGTACATACACTAACTGCTTCAATTTCATCGTCCGCAAGGAGCTCTTCATAGTTCTTGTAAAATTTCGTTCCATATTGCTCCGCTCTTTCTTTAGCACGATCTTCAACGATATCGCACACTGCAATAATTTCTGCATTTTCATTTATTACATACTCTGGGATATGACGATGTGTGGCAATACTTCCGCAACCGATAATACCAACTTTAATCTTACTCATCCTTTATTCCTCCTTTTAAATGATATTTTTTCGTATTAAAAATAAAGTTTTTAACCAACTATTTTATTGATATTTCTTCTAAAGGTTTTGCATTTCCATAAACGGGTCTTTCATGCTCCGTCGGTGCAGTCCATTTAACGGCATTCGTAATGACGCGCTGAATTTTTTCATTATGGTATGTTGGATACGTTTCATGTCCTGGTCGGAAATAGAAAATTTTCCCGTTACCCCGACGGTATGTACAACCGCTTCGGAATACTTCTCCACCTTCGAACCAGCTTAGGAATACGAGCTCATCTGGTGCAGGTATATCAAAATGTTCACCATACATTTCTTCTCTATCTAGTTCAATGTATTCGCCAATTCCAGATACAATAGGATGACTTGGATCCACTACCCAAAGTCTTTCACGGTCATCTGCTTCACGCCATTTTAAATCACAAGAAGTCCCCATTAATGTTTTAAATACTTTTGAGAAATGTCCGGAGTGAAGGACGATTAATCCCATCCCATTAAGAACGTGTTGGACTACTTTTTTAACTACTTCATCAGATACTTCGTTATGTGCAATATGTCCCCACCATACAAGAACATCAGTATTGGCTAAAACCTCATCAGTTAAGCCGTGTTCAGGCTCATCCAATGTTGCTGTTTGAACATCTGCTCCCTCCTTTTCTAGAAAGCTAGCAATCGCTCCATGTATTCCATTTGGATAATTTTGTGCAACTACGGGATTTTTCTTTTCGTGTCGATGTTCATTCCAGACTGTGACTTTTACCATGTTTAAAACACTCCTTTTTTTTAATAATCGTCCTATGGCTTTTTATAAAGTCGGCTCCATTTATCTTTTCTATTCTTTTACCGAACCACTCGTAAGACCTGAAACGATTCGGCGCTGAAATGCTAGTACTAAAATAACTAATGGAACGGTTACAACGATTGTAGCAGCCGCGATTTCCCCCAGCGGAATGGAAAATTGACCTTGGAACATAGCTATTCCAACTGGGACAGTTTTAAATTTTTCATCCGTATTGATTGTTAAGGCAAATAGAAACTCATTCCACGCCGCGATAAACACGAGAATAGCTGTTGTAAAAATCCCCGGTGCCGCTAATGGAAAAATCACCTTCCAATATGTTTGCATCATTGAAGCACCATCGATTTTCGCGGCTTCTTCTAAATCATAAGGAATCTTTCTAAAAAACGTTACAAGAATCCAAATCGATAATGGGAGAGTAATCGTCGTATAAGGAATGATTAATCCCAAATAAGAATTTGTTAAGCCAAGATTTTTCAAAAAGATGTAGATGGGTGAAATCGTAGCGATTTGTGGAAACATCGAAACGGACAACACAAGGCCGAGAATAAATGTTTTCCCTTTAAATTGAAAGCGCGCAATCGCATAAGCCGCGAAAGAAGCGATAAATACGGTATAAATCGTTGTGATCGCTGAAACGACGAAACTATTCCATAGATAACGAACAAAAGGATAGTCTAAAAAGACAGACATATAGCTCTTTATCGTCGGTTTAGTAGTAAAAGGAGTAAATGCTTTATCACCAAAAAGTTCTGTCATTGGCTTAATGGAAGTAATCAACATCCACAAAAATGGAAACATGACAACAAATACAAACACAAACAATAAAACATAAAATAAAAAACTAGACTTTTTTTGCATTAACATTCTCACCCCTTTACGATTAGGTTTATTTGCCCGATCGATCTCCTAATAAATCCCTTCCAAGGAATTTAATATAGATCATGGATATGATGGCAACACAGACAAACACGATGACGGAAATGGCTGAACCATTACCAAAATTTGTTTGTGAAAACATCGTTTTATAAGCTAGGATTGAAATCGTTTCCGTTGAGTTTGCCGGACCTCCGCCCGTCATAACCCAAATCAAATCGAAAACCCTAAATGCATCGAGGGTACGGAATAATAATGCTACTAGTAAGCTTGTTTTTATCAACGGGAGTGTGATAGAAGTAAATTGCTTCCATTTAGTTGCTCCATCAATAGAGGCTGCTTCGTATAATGAACTTGGAATCGTTTGTAATCCGGCTAATAATAACAAAGCCATATATGGTGTTGTCTTCCATACGTCTGCAAAAATAACCGAGAACATCGCTCCAGCTTGCGACGTCAATAAGTTTGACATACTATCAACTAAACCTACTTTTTCAAAAATCATTGCTACAATTCCATTTTGACCGTCATAGAGATACTTCCACATTAAAGCGGAGACAGCTGTTGGAATTGCCCAAGGTATAAGTATAGTGGCACGGATCAACCCGCGACCAACAAATGCTTTGTTAATTAATAGTGCAATAGCAAGACCTAAAACGAGTTCAAGAAATACGGAAATTACAGTAAAGGTAAAAGTATTACCAAGTGCTCGCCACATTCTTTTATCTGTTAGATTATCTTCATAATGCTTGAATCCAATAAAGGTTGGTTCCACTACTACTTGCTTCATGGCAGATGATAATCCGACAAGCTTAACTCCTTGTGACAGTTTTGTCTCTTTGGATATCTTTTTTATATTTTTAGAGATTTGTTCTGTAGTTTTTTGAAATTCTTTCGCTGTTTTTTTATTAATTTTTAAAAGCGCTATACTTGGATTAATTTTCTCCATGTTTAGCAGCTTATCATTTACAATATCGTAATTTTTACCAACTGCTGAATTTTTTCTAATTTCTTCATCTAATGCTTGCAAATCAGTTTTTACACGTTGTAATTCTTCTTTTGCATGACCATTTCGAATTTCATTATCAATTCCACCCACTAAAAATGGGTAATTATCTAAGTATCGTTCAAGATCAAAACTATAGGATAGATGTGTTTCAGATTTTGTTGGGCTATTTAATTTGAGGTCAAACATACTAAAATAGAATGATTGCAGTACTGGCCAAACTGAAATGACTAATATTAAGATTAATGCTGGCGCAATTAACGAATAGGCCATGAATTTTTCAGTCGACTTTTTCTTTACCTTCCCCTTCTTTTGGTCGCTTTTATGGTATTTGCTCATTTTTTCACTCCCTTAAACAAAAGCTCAATTCACATTAGTAGCTTTAGAGGTGGATTCTCATTCTGCAAAACACTTCTATTAACCTATTAATAAGGTATTAGCCTCCAAACGAAGGCTAATACAATAAAATCCACGTTATTTTATCAACTTTTCGTTCATTTCCTTTTCCATATTTTTCACAGATTCTTCAACCGTTTGTTTACCTGCGATTGCCTTTGAAACCTGAATTTGAATGATCTCAGAAATTTCTTGATAATTTGGCGCAACAGGACGTGCTACAGCAGCGTTTAAACCAGCTTGGAAGTTTTTATCTGCAAAAGTAGGGTTTGCATCAAGTACTTCTTTGTCTTCAAATAGTTTAGTAATTGTTGGTGCGTGCCCACCGTAAATTGCATCAATTTTTTGGCCTTCGGCACCTGCCATGAACTTTAAGAATTCCCAAGCTTCTTTCGGATGTTTACTGTACTTGTTGATACCAGCCATCCAACCGCCAAGTGCTGCTGCAGATCCTGCATCACCAGCCGGAAGTGGAGCAATCGCTACTTTACCCGCAATTTTTGACTTTTCAGAATCATTTGCACTTGCATATTCATATGGCCAGTTACGAAGGTAAGGAGTTTGCCCTTCGATAAATGCTTGGTCGGATTCAATCTCTGTAAATGTAGTTACATTTCCGGGAACTACTTTAGATGTTGCTACTTCTACTAACTTCTTCAGACCCTTGATTGCCTCGGGGCTATTGATGACCACTTCATTTTTTTCATTAATAAATTTACCACCGTAGGCTGCTACAAATTCAATCGCATTACAAACTAAACCTTCATACTGTTTTGCTTGCATCACATAACCAAATTTTGTACCGCCTTTGCCTTTCTTTTCTTTCGCACTTGCTAGAAGTTCATCCCATGTTTTAGGAACTTCATCCTTTTTCACTAAATCGGTTCGGTAGAAAAGAAGTCCTGCATCAATAAACTTTGGTAATGCCCATTGTTTTCCGTTAAATTGAGCGGCAGAAAGGGCACCTTGGTTGTATTCATTTAAATCAATGCCATCTTGTTGGATAAAACGATCTAGAGGTAATACATAATCTGCTTGAGCAAATTCAGCCGGCCAAACAACATCCATATCAAAAACATCAATTTCCGAGGATTTTCCATTGAATGCTGTAATATAAGCATCATGCTGTTGTCCGGAATCCGCTGGCTTTTCATCAAATTTAACTTTGATGTTTGGATGTGCTTTTTCAAAAGCCTCTACCATTTTAGTCGTACCTTTTGTAACGTCCTTCCCTCTGGCATAAACGATGGTTACCTTTTCATCTTTATCTTTGCTCTTTCCATCTGTTTTATCGGTAGATGCATCTTTACTAGAACATGCACCAAGTGCTAGGGATAATGACATTGCCACAGCTAGAAACTTCATCTTCTTTGCTTTTTTCATACTGCTCCTCCTCTTTTTGAATCCGTATTGGTATACCTTTCATATCACGTGGAAGCCCTTACAATTAGCTGCAAAGATAGTAAACTATCGAACTCATTTTCTTGATTTTTCTTTTCAATAATATCCATCATGAGTTTACTTGCCTTATGTCCAATTTCTAGTATTGGTTGTTTAATCGTCGTAATTTGCGGCTCAATCATTTCAGCTATTGGCTGATCATCAAAACCAATCACAGCAATATCTTCCGGAACACGTAATCCATTAGCTTTTGCCTCAGTAATTACTCCTGCAGCAACCATATCACTTCCCGTAAAAATAGCTGTAGGACGTTCCTTAAGACTAAGCATTTTTCTTAATGTCATTTTACCGCCTTCAATATCCGTATCTTCTCTTATGATAAATTCTTCTCTGACCGGTATGTTATATTCCGCAAGTGCCATTTTATAACCTAATTCTCTCTCCATTGTTAGCTTGCTAAAATTTTTTCCATATTTTGCTTTGCAATAGGCTATTTTTGTATGTCCTTTTTCAATCAAGTGTCGGGTCCCGATATAACCACCGTAAACTTGATCTAACCGAACAGTTGGGACATTCGCTCGGGTCTCAAATTCATTGCAGAGGACAATCGGACCAAATTCGCTGAAACCTTCAATTTTATTCCAGTCGTTTTCAATAGAGGTTAAAATAATTCCATCCACTTGCTTTGTTTTTAACAGATTTAAAAAATATATTTCTTTTTCTTGGCTGTACCGTGTTTGACAAACGAGTAAATGATACCCACGTTCATTTGCCACCGTGTCAATTCCTTCTAATAAATAGGCAAAAAAAGGATTTGTTAATATTGGAACTAAAACAGCAATCGTTTCTGTTTTCTGGCTTCTAAGCTTTTGTGCGGTTGAGTTTGGGTAATAATGCAATGCCTCCATTGCTTCTTTTACTAATTTCTTTTTCTCATCGGAAACATAAGGATGATCGTTAATTACCCTAGAAACAGTAGCACGCGATAAGCCAGCAAGTTTTGCTACATCGGCAATTGTTGCCAACTACTATCCCCCCTATTCTCTCCCTCCTTCGACATATGATAAATACACAAAGGACTGAAATCGATTTCATGAAATCGGTTTCATGAATTATTTTAATAATTCTGAATCAATTTTTCAACAGTTATTTTTAAATTTTTAAAAATTTTTTGAAAACAACCCATTGACTGTAAGACGAAACTTTAACGATTATCTCCAAATTTCCCAACCTGTCATTTTCCCCGAACAATGCAATTTTTATGTATAATTGTTATAACTTCTACCGTTATTGGCGAAGATTTTATTAAAACAGGAGGAAAAAATGATGCTTCGTTTTATTATTTTAGTAGCTTGTATATGTTTATTCATTTTTTCCTGGCCAACGATTGATAAAAAGCTAGAAAAAACCGAATATCATGAGACGATTGATTTGATTGAATCTAAAGTTAAGAATTTTGATATAAAACCTATCGTCAATAAGTTTCAACACATATTAAATAATTTAGGTATTGAAAAAAATGAACAATTGCAAAAACAACCGAAATCGGAAGAAAAACGAAATGAGAAGGTTTCATTGAAAACACCAACTTCTCACATGTTTTCCATTCATAATATTGAACTCGGTGACAGCAAAAAAAATGTTGAGAAACAAGTGGGGATAGCAAGGCGTGCATCGATGAACGAATACGGAACGAAATGGTTTGCTTATCATGAAAACTACCATTATTTTTTCATGGCAATGTATGATGAAAATCATCGAGTAACCGGATTATACTCGAATCAAAATTTATTAACATCTACTAATGGTATTAAAATAGGTGTGTCAAAAAAATCAGTTCGTTCTAAACTTGGCGATCCTTTATCAGGAATCCGCAAAGGATTTATCATGTATCAATTTCAAAAAAATAGTGAATATGATGTATTTCTAATTGATAATATGTATGTAACGATTTTTTATGACAAATATTCGGATAATACTGTTACAGCTATCCAATTGATAAGTAAAAATGTTGAACAACAGAAAAAGGACTATTATACGAAGGCGAATCAAAAGTTAGAGGAAGGGTTTGAATATCAATTATTTGATTTAACAAATGCATCACGGGTTAACCATCAACTTCCAATTTTATCATGGGATCAGCATGTCAAAATAACAGCGCAGAATCATAGTAAGGATATGGCTGAACATCAGTTCTTTGATCACACTAATCTTAAAGGCCAATCACCATTTGACCGTATGAATCAAGATAATATAAGCTTCCTTTTAGCAGGAGAAAATATTGCTTACGGTCAGCTCAGTAGCATTTTTGCTCATGAAGGATTAATGAATTCACTTGGTCATCGCAAAAATATTTTGCTTAAAGGATACAAATACTTAGGCATTGGTGTTGCGTTTAATGAGGATTCACAACCTTTTTATACTCAAGATTTTTATGCAAAGTAAGAAATTATAATAGGGTGTTCAAATTGAACACCCTTATTAAGTAGTATTTATGATTCTTGCTCTTTATCCCACTTTTTCACTGGTCCGTCTTTTAACCCTGCGAAAAATCCCACCCCTATTGAAAGGGCAACAATGATAAAGGGGCCATAGAAAATTAAAAAGTTCTCCATAAATATTCCTCCTCACACATGACCATTTTCTTTTCCACGTACATATTCCTTATCAAATAAAAACAGTTTCAGTACTAAATATAAGGATGGAATTAATAGGCATAGCCCAGCGATAAACGCAATTACTAGTGATAAAGCCATCGCTTCGTTTGTAAAGGAATCGTATAAAGTTAAGTGTGGATACAACAAATATGGATAATGGGATACACCATATGCATAAAATGCAAAGGCGAATTGGCCAATAAGTAAGGCAAGGGCGATGCCATAATTTCTACGTTTCCAAATAAACCATACAGTAATGAAAAACATGAGAGCGGAGATTGCGAACACATACCACAAATCGACCATACGGCCATAATGTTCCGGATTATGATTTTTCAATTCCACCATGATTCCCACAACGGTAATTGCTAATGGTACTGCCCATATTAAGGCATATTTTCTTAGAACACGTGTTGCCTCCACATCTTTTGCTTTATCGGCATACCATGTAAGAAACACTGCAGAAATATAAAGCACCGCTGCAATCGCCAATACGACAATACTCCATGTTAAAGGACTAGTAAATAAACGCCAATAATCTAGTACTGGCTGGCCATTCGTAATGGTTACAAATCCACCTTCGGAAATGGTTAATACAACAGATAAAGAAGCTGGAATGAGCAATCCTGCAATTCCATACATAAAGGAATATCCTTTATGTCCTCGTGAACCGTATGATTCGAATGCATAATAGCTTCCGCGGATCGCTAATAAGATAATCCCGATGCTTGCCGGTACGAGTAATGTTGTACCATAATAAAAAGCTGTTTTCGGAAAAAAACCAACCATCCCAACGAAAAAGAACACTAAAAACACATTCGTAATTTCCCAAACCGGTGATAAATATCGTTGGATAATATGTGTCAATACATGCTGACGGCCGGTTAACACGCTATACGCATTAAAAAATCCGGCACCAAAGTCGATTGAAGCGATTATTACATAACCGAATAAAAACAACCAAAGAACCGATATTCCAAGGATTTCTAAATTCATCTTAAATCACCGCCCTTTTCAGCCTGACGATCAGCAATTTCTTGTTCAATTGGATTGTTGCGGAACATCCGACGAAGAACAACAATACTTCCAACTCCAAGAATCAGATACAAAATACAGAAAAGCATGAGCATAATATCAACATGCTCACTACTTGTTGCGGCATCCGCTACCTTCATATACTTATATAAAATCCATGGTTGACGCCCGACCTCTGCAAGCCACCATCCCGCTTCCAGAGCAATGATTGATAACGGACCACCTGCGACAATTACCCTTCGGAACCATCTCGAAGTGATAAATGTCCATCCTTTGATTTTACCAAATACATATATAGCAGAAAAAACAATCATAAAGCTTCCAATAATAACCATCGTATCAAACAAATAATGGATATATAGTGGAGGAACTTCATCCTTTGGAAATTCATTTAATCCTGTCACTTCGGCATTTAGATTACTATGCGCCAGAATACTTAAGGCATAGGGAACTTTAATGGCATACTTCACCTCTTCGCCATCCGTTACACCGAATAATACGAGTGGTGCCCCTTTACTTGTTTCAAAATGCCATTCTGCTGCGGCTAATTTTTCAGGTTGGTATTTCACTAAATATTTCGCTGAAAAATCACCTATAATTAACGAAGCAATGGAAAAAATCAAACCCAATTTCATGAAAAGAAATAGGGACTTTTTATGATACACATGCTTGGATCCTTTTAACATTCTAAAAGCCGCTATCGATGCCAATACAAATGCAGATGTCATATAGGCTGTAACAAGAACGTGGCCAACCTTCGTTGGCATTGCAGGGTTTAGCATCGCTAGTATGGGCTTAATATTTACTAATTCCCCATTCACCACATCAAAACCTTGCGGTGCGTTCATAAATGCATTCACAATTGTAATGAAAACAGCTGACATCGAAGCACCGATAGCTACAGGTATTAGCAACAGCATATGTTTACGCTGATTTTCAAATCGATCCCAAGTATACAAATAGATCCCTAAGAAAATTGCTTCAAAGAAAAAGGCAAAGGTTTCCATGAAAAGCGGAAGTGCAATGACATTCCCTGCTAGTTCCATGAAATTCGGCCATAATAACGACAATTGCAATCCTATGGCTGTCCCTGTTACTACTCCGACAGCAACTGTAATCACAAATCCTCGCGCAAGTCGTCTGGCAAGTAAAATATAATGCTCATCATTTTTCTTTATCCCAATCCATTGTGCAATCATAATCATCAAGGGAACACCGACACCAATTGTCGCATAAATAATATGAAATGATAATGTAAGCTCTGTTAGTACACGACTATAAAATACTGAATTTCCCCCATCCATTTATACCACTCCTTAGCCTGCGAAAATACGACCTAAAATTGACAACAACATTATTCCTGCCACTATAAAACTAATCCAAATGAGTTTCTTTTCCTGTTTTTTATACATGGCTCCATCTCTCCTTACCGATTATTTTACCCTGTTATCATTCATTTCTAACGTCCATTAATGACAGAATTAGAACGTATTCATGAGGAATATGTGAAATTTAATTGCTTGAATTGTGAACTAATTAACATTTTGTGAATTTGAATGGATCCATTTATTTACTATTTGCAAAAATTCTTTCTTTATCATGGCAAGAACTCAGAACACAAATTTAACCTGTTAGTAAAAACTACTATGTATGAAATATTTTCAATTAGGTCTTGATTCGTTATAATAAGTAGATATGTTACAAATTCATAAATGAACAAACTGTTCGTCATTGGACGATTCTGTTTTTTTATCATATAGATAACGTTCTATTATGATATGTAGGAGGAGGAACATCGATTGACTGTTACTAAAGGAGAAACATTGGTTACTGAAATTCGCCAATTAGATGCAAAAGGTTCTGGACAAGCAGTTGTTTGGCGAGAAAATGAACTTGGAAATCCAAAGAAACTAAGGCTTACTATTCCACAAACCCTTCCAGGTGAAAAAGTACGTGTAATTGTAGATCAGCCAGAGAAAAGAAGAAGAAAGGCGCTAACAGAAGAAATTATCGAAGCTCACCAAGAGCGCGTAGCACCTCAGTGCATGCATTTTGAACTATGCGGCGGCTGCGTTTGGCAGCATTGGGATTATACAGGACAATTAAAACAAAAAACCGCACATGTCAAACAGGCAATCGAAGCACAAGGATTTGATCCAACACTTGTTCAAGATACAATCGGAATGGAAGACCCATGGCGTTATCGTAATAAAATGGAATTTACATTTGCAAAAGACGGCTCTCTTGGACTTCATGAGGCAGGTAATTTCAGAAAAATTATCTCTCTTGAAACATGCTTAATTGCAGGAAAAGAAATGGTTGAAGCTGCAATGGAAGTAGCAAATTGGACGAAGGAATATCAACTTAAAGGCTATGATAAAGATACCCATGAAGGATTGTTACGCCATTTAATGGTTCGACAATCATTTGCAAATGGTGAGATGATGCTTGCCCTTTTTGCGACTGAGTCACCAACTGGTCATTTAAAGTCTGCCGTTAACGATTTGATACAACGTGTAGGTGAAAAATTCCCTCAAGTTAAAAGCTTATTATGGCTTGAGAATACAGATTGGGCGGATCGGACGCAATCTGAAAAAACACATGTATTAGCCGGACGTGATTTCATCTATGATGAAATGGCAGGTTATCGTTACCGTCTATGGTTCGATACGTTTTTTCAAACGAATCCAACACAAGCGCAAAAATTAGTTGAACTAGCGTTAGAAATGGGACAACCAAAGAAATCGGAAAAAATGATTGACCTTTTCTGTGGAGTTGGTACCTTCTCTCTTCCTTTTGCGAGCCAAGTAGAAAAACTAGCGGGTATTGAAATCGTAGAAACGTCCATTGAATCAGCAAAACGCAATGCGCAAGATAATGGAATCTCAAACACATACTTTTTAGCGAAAGATGCGCGCAAAGGGATTGATGAAGTACTTGAAAGTTTTGGACATCCTGAATTATTAATGCTTGATCCCCCACGTTCAGGTGCGGGTGGAAAAGTAATGAGAAGAATTGGACGTTCCAAACCAGAACGGATTGTATACGTGTCCTGTAATCCAGACACCTTTGCAACAGATATCAGTGAACTTGTTCCATTTGGATATACACTAAAAATGGTGCAGCCAGTTGATTTATTTCCCCATACAGTGCATGTTGAATGCGTTGCATTACTTGTTAGAAATGAAGAGATTTAACTAGCTTTTCGCCTTTCCGTATTAGGAAAGGCGATTTTTTAAAAAGGTAAGAAAGCATAAATCTTTTTGGTATTAAAGTTCTTAAAAAGTATCTGCTTTGTCTAGCTCCAGCGCCTATCGACTAGAAAACTTCAGAACTTTTCCCTACGATAAGTCAACATCGATTCACCTTTCAGGCTCATCGTGTTTCCTTTATCTCAGTCAAAGTCCCGCAAGTCTTTTACGTCGATGAGCAAGGCGCTTCCGCTTTTCTTATTTTTTAACGAAACCAAATTGTCTTGTCTTCCGCCGGAATCCGTTTTGCAGCAATGTTAAAGCCTTTTTTCGGATAACCGATATAGATAAGGCCGGCTATTTTATCGTTTGCGTCTAATTGAAGATATTTATTTAATTCCGGTTCGAAGGCAATGCCCCCTGTTCTAACAATTGTCGCTAAGCCTTTTTCAGTTGCGAGCAACAGTAAGTTTTGCATCGCGCAACCGGTTGCAACAATTTCCTCTATTTCCGGAACCACTCCGGAAGGGCTTGTTGCCATAATAATAATGGCTGGTGCTCTTAATGGTCCCTTCCTTGCTTTTTCAATCTTTTTTTGTGCTTCTTCTTCACTTAATCCCTCTGTGCTTGCTTCCACAATTCGTGCCATTTCTATTCCTAATTTTTCACGACCTTCCCCTTTTACAACGCGAAACTTCCAAGGTTCCGTTTTTTTATGATTAGGCGCCCATGTCGCTGCTTCAAGTAATTCATTAATGACCTCATCAGGCACATCTCTTTCATCCACCCCGCCAATTGATCGGCGTGATTTAATTAAATCCATTATTTCCATATTTAATCGACTCCTTCACATAACTACTTATTCATTAAGTATAGAAGAGAAAATATTTTACTTCAAATTTAAATTACTATTAGTTAGAATAATCTACAAAGTGAGAAAAAACGTGAAGGGCGGATTTTTATGAAGGAGAAATTGATAAGGGTTGGTACAACGTATTTACCTATTAAAGATGTTTCGGTTTCTGCAAGTTGGTATGTGGATAATCTTGGAGCAGAATTGACTTATATGGACAGTGACAAAGCGATTTTAAACATCGCTAATCAGAGCCTTTTTTTAGTCAAATCAAAAGAAAATGAATCAGCGAATTTTTATGACGCTAACGGTGAAGAGCGTTTTTCATTAACCTTTGAAGTTAATGGACTAGCAGCTTTAGAATCGATCCATAATGACTTTCTAAAGAAAAAGATTAGAGTTGGAGAAATAGAAAACAGAGGCCATGCGGGAAGAAATTTTATATTTTACGATCTAGATGGAAATAAGTTTGATGTGTGGAGCGAATTAAGCCCAATTTTCAAGGAGAAATATAAAATTGATTAAAAAGGACAACTAATAATTGTCCTTTTCAACTAATAATTTAGCAGTTTTTTAATATCATTTTCCATTTTCTCTGGTTCTGTTGCAGAGCCAAATCTATTAACAACCTTCCCTTGTCGATCAATCAAAAATTTAGTGAAATTCCATTTTATTTTTTTCGTGCCTAACATGCCTGGTGCCTGAGAAGTTAAATATTGAAAGATTGGGTGTGCGTGTTCCCCATTCACATCCACTTTTTCAAACATTGGAAAGGATACATTATAATTTAAAGAGCAGAATTCAGCAATCTCCTGATTGCTTCCGGGATCTTGATTACGAAATTGATTACATGGAAAACCAAGGATTTCGAGTCCTTCCTTTTCGTATTTTTGATATAAGTCCTGTAATTGCGCAAACTGTTTTGTAAATCCGCATTTACTAGCTGTATTAACAATTAAAAGGACCTTCCCCTTATAATCCGACAACTTTTTTTCTTCACCATTGATTAATTGAGCAGAAAATTGATAAATATCCACTTGTGTTCCCCCTTTAATTAAACCCGATTAATATATATCTTACATCAAAAAGTGGAAAGCTTTATACTAATACGGCTTTCCACTTTCCCATCATTCATTATACGGATATGAAATATGGTTCCCAAATATCGTACCGGGCACATTTTCATCTTCTAAAGCGGCCAAATACTTTTCAAACTCTTCTTGCATTTCTTTAGGTGCACCAGGCTTTAAATGCCAATTCCCAGGTTCATCAACAAAAAAAGGACTATCCATAAAATCCAGTTTCATTTTCGCCATCGTCAACACTCCTATCTTTTCCCTTTATTTTCACTAAAATCTCCATATTTACACGTATATTGGTGAAGTTTAATTGAAATGTCATATTTCCGTGAAATTTTCGAAAGGTCTTACCGGTATTTTGAAAAAAGATTGATCAAAATGAAGTTTTTCTGTTTTGATCAATCTTCATTTTTAAATATAGTTTGATTAATTCCCTATTGAACTAACACCCTCATTTGTTGAAGAAGAAATGTTTTTATTCACAATGGTTACTTTCAAAATGCTTCCCTTCTTCGGGTAACTTACCCTCTGGCGGTGTCCAAATGCTTTGGCAAATGTTCTTTTCATTTACTATTAAATACGTGTATTTCCAACCTTTTTCGTTTTCAAATTCTACTTCCAAATGATGAGGGTTATATTGCCTACCCTCTTGTCGGCTAATTGCCCATTCTTGATGGGGATATTTTACTCTTAGGTATTGATTTAGTAATTCCATCTTTTTTGATACTTGATAATCAACCCAGAAAGGACGGATAGTAAAGTATAAAAGCAGTAACATAAGCAATAGGGCTCCAATTATAAAACTTAATTTCCTAATTTTTTTTGGTAATAAGAGTGAAATTATAAAAGTTACAATTACAAAAATAATTGACACTGTTGTTTCTATTGCTGTTATTGGGTGCAGTAAAATCTCTCCCTTCAGGTTTTTCATTCCTACAAATTAGACCACTTTGTTTCTTCTATTGTTCTTCAAGAAACCTGCACCGAAAGTTAAATAAGCTTCCCTTTTAATTTTTACATAAATAACCAATTTTCCTTTTTCACCCCGTCCTTAACCATTATTTTAGCTATCGGATATCAATTCTATATAGTGCCTTTATTATCCTGTTATGCTATCCCGCCCCTTTAGTGGAATATGAAAAAGAGTTGCCACAGCAACTCATTTAAAATATTTCGATATGTTCTGAAACTCTTGACCTTAGAATCTCTATAAGTTCTTCATCCATTAATGTGTATTCATCAGGAATATCTAAACAAATGACTTTCTTATCCCCATTCAGCATTGTTCCAAATTTTTCTCGCAGTCTCCTGATGTGTTTCTTTTCCATAACAAATATTAAATCCGCCCAACCGATATGACCGCTATTTACTTTGATACGGGCATTGTTCTCTGTCCCAGCAGATCGAACATGATGTCCGCTCACTTCGTGGAAAATTTTCTCGGCAGTTAAACTTCTCCACTTGTTGCGACTACATATAAATAATAACTTTATTATTCTCACCTTCCTTTAGGAAAATTGACTTGAGTCTTAGGTACTTATTCCCCTACCATTCCGTCGTTATCATTATCTTTCATATATGGGTATAACCAGTGATCCCTCGTGATTGGCATGCTGTAACCTGCTGCTTTTGCTTCTTTAATCGTTACTTGACCATTTCCATCTGTATCAACGCTAGAAATATCTTCAGCGCCATGCGAAGCATTGGACTTATTAGAACTTGCTGGCTTATTTGAGTTAGTTGATTTACCTTCAGTTAATCCGAGAGATTTATTTATTTCATCAGGATTGCCGTTATCAAATTCATCTACAATTTTATTTCCTTTTAAAGTGTAAGTATACTTGTAATGAGAAGGAATCTGCGTTTTCGTATTAGGATATGTAATTATTGCTTCAAAATTAGTAGCTCCACCAGCTTTACGAATAGCGTCTTCCATATATGCTTGATCACCATGTCGATTAAGCGTACTATCTTGTGGCGTAATATTATATGCATTTGATACCCCACCAAGAGAATCTGCAATAATATGTCCTTCATCTAAATCTGCTCTTTCGACACCAGGAACTTTTGCTTCATCAGGGTAGTATCTGCCAGAAGATGTTACAGGTTCGGTACGATCATTTTGTAGAACGATTTTGTTAGCAATGACACGGACTAATTGCCCGTTTTCATTCGTAAAGGACCAATACTCTCGGTCCCCAAAGCCAATGTCAACAACGACGTTAGGTTCGCGATGTCCAGACAAATCACCACCATCAACTTCAATTAGTTTGTAACCTTTGAACAGTTGATCTTTTGATTGAGGTGATGTTTCCCCTACTACTTGTTTTTCAATCGTAGTTTTTTCTTTTTCACTATTTTTTGTAGTTACTTCTTGTGAATCAGCTTTCCCATCAGTATTCGATACATCTTCTACATTAGTACAACCAACTATAAAGATGGCAGTTAGAAGTAAGATTAAATAACTTATTTTCTTTTTCATTTTAGAACTCCTTATACTATTTTTCACTGAACATTCTAGAAATCTTTGAATAATGCATAAGTTAACATTGTTAACCTATTAAAATAGTATATTACAATATTAATTTTATTGCAGTAGATACTTAGTTCGAAGTATGTAGTGTTAAATTCCAATAAAGATGTTATTTAGTAATATTAGTTCTAGTTCTGAAAAAGTCAAAATTCCAATTCATGAATTGCGCTTTTTGTTTTTTTATAAAGAACCGAGGAACAGAAAATTCTTCTTTAACAAACCTGCCCGTTAGTAAAAAAGTTGCTACATGTACGTAGCAACAACACTTTAAAAATACTTTTTATACTACCCGGTATTAATTGACCACTTAAAATTCCAACCAAATTATCCTTCTTAGCCCCTAATGAAGATATTATTTTTTAAATTGATAAGAAAGTTGTTCAGAAAGGTGAGGATTTTGTCCTTGGATATATATATCAGCGATAATATATTTTTCTGGAACTTCAAATTCAGCTGTATTGTAAAAATGGAGACCAACTACATCTTGTAAGAAAGATGATTGCTTCCAATTGACCTGGTAATCGTTATAGTTACCTTGAGCTTGATTATTATTGAAAAAGTTCGAATAAGGGTCTTCGTTAATTGGAATCGAATTTGGTTTTGGATATGACTTGGTGCCATACTGTATATTTTTTGAGTTTAAAAGGGAAGTAGTCAACCAGATTTGTTTAGCAAATTGGTTAGTTACAATATAGTCGTCTCGGTATTGGACTTCAATCATCATTGGCTTTAAGTCGGAAGGTGTGTAATCAAAATGGTGTTCTTCAATCATAAAGAATTTTCTTTTTCCTTCATAAACAAGTTTTAAATCAACACGTTCTAAACTTGGTTTGTAAAGAAATTTAGACTTGGAATATTGTTTTAATAGTTCATTATATTTTGTTTTAGAAATATACTTTACACCAAAACCGGTATTTTTAACTTGAACAAAAATGGTCCGGTTGTAAACGATTTTTCCATTAACTTTTTCATATCTCTGTATTTCCTCTGGTGTCATACTGTTGATCGCCACATCTGAGAAACCTAATTGTGATAAATGGTGTTTGTCAGTGACTGAAAGTGACGGTTTTTTTACTTTGTTCCAATCGGTTAAGGTGGCTGCTTGAGTCGTTTGTTGAAAATAAATAAATCCAGTATAAATTAATAACAGACTAGTTATAATCCAAAAGCCTGCAATTATTTTGTTCTTCACATGATCCCCTTCCTCCCAATAATAAGATATAATAATAATACCAATATTATGTAAATAAAACCATTTTTCTTAGGGGGTGTATTATGGGATTTCGAACGATGCTAATTGGCTTTATTTTTGTATTTTTTAATATTAATTTTGGCGAAGTGAATCTACTTCCCGATTTGCTAGGGTATATCATTATTCTAATCGGCGCCTACACATTAATCGGCAATTTCAAAAATGGTTCCTTTTTAAAAGTTCTGCATTCAAGCATAATCTTAATTGTTTTATCCGGTTTAGATTTGTTTATTAAACACTCCATAGTACTAAATGGAGTAATTAATAATTCAACTATATTACATGGAAAAGTTTTTCTAATTCTCTTTTATTTGATTAATACTTTACTAATAACCTATTGTTTGTATCAACTATGTAAAGGAATTGAACAAGAAGCCACGAATAAGGAGAATAATGAACTACAAGAAAGGTCGAAAAAGACATTCATTGTTTTTGCTATTTATGAAGCATGTTTCTTCTTGTTTATGCTGGTTGGTATCCTTTCAGGGGATCAGACGACAACCTTTAATAGTGGATGGGTTAGCATATTATTTTGGATCGGACTTATCATTGTGATTTTTGTATTTTCCAGACTTTTTTTGTTATTAAACAATGCAGAAAAGACATTTAAAAGGCTGTAAAGATTGTATAAAAAAAGAGGGGCATTATCGCCCCCTTTTTATATACATATTTTAATGAATTTCAAGAATCATATTTAAAAGAAAAAACCACCTTTATTGGCGGCTGGATCTTAACCTACCTGATAGTTTAATAAGTACTTATATTCTTTTCCCATATATTTCACTCACAAATTGTTCCTTATAGTCTGTATATTCATTAATTCCACCATTTTTTTCTTTTACAAACTCTATTTTTAAATTTTTATATTGTTCTCGTGCAGTTTGGTTTGAATTTAAGTAATCCCTAAAGAATATTAAATTTCTCCAAAGTTCACTATCATATTCAACCAAATGAATGTAGTGTGTCTTTTCTTCATAGGATTCATCAGTAAACTTGGCAAGCACGATTTCATTTGGAAGTTGTACTCGAAGTCTTAAAAACCCTGCCTCTTTTAACCCTTGAAAAATAACTTTATCAACATTTTCGATATCATCTACACCCACAACTAGATCCAATATTGGTTTTGCAACCATATCCTTAATAGCAGTGCTTCCAATATGTTCAATTCGATTTTCCCGAATAGGGGTTGATTTTAGAATTTCCTGTTTAACTCTATGAAACTCTTTATGCCATTCAACTGTATGTGTTTCTAATCTTACTTCATCTCGTTTTAGTCCCAATTTCATTTTAATCACCTTATTCTCAGGATAATCTAAATGATTCGTTATTTTCCTCAAAAATCCTTCTTAAACAAACCTTCCCCCTTTAGTGGAACAAAAAAAGATCGCCGCAACGACCTCATCTTCTTTAACTATTACAACCGTTCGTAATATAAGGTTAGCCAGATTTTTCTGGTTGACCTATTTTTATATGGTCTTATGATAACGGTAGTCGGGGTAGAACGTCGCACCCGTGGGACTAGACCCCGTCAGCTAAACTGTTCACCCCCTACTTGTATAAACATGTTTCAGGCTGGTTGGGACAATGAGATCCCGTTTAACAAGCGAACCTATGACATTACAAGAAGCCTTAGGGGGTTACCGACTAATTCAATATTCTAGGAGGAGATAGTGTATGAATCCAGTCATTGGTCTGGATGTTTCAAAAGGGGAAAGTCAGATTCAAGCCTTTTTAGATAAAGGTAAACCTTATCGAATGAGCTTTAGCATTAAGCATGATCTTAAAGGGTTGGGGAATTTTCTAGAATTCCTTCATGAAGTTGAACAAGCGGCTAATGGCAACCGACCTACGGTCGTATTGGAATCAACTGGTCACTATCATTATCCAGTTATTCAATTTTTGGAGGAACAAAAGTACGTTTATATTATTGTTAATCCTCTAATCTCACACCGTGCAAAAAGTTCAAGTCTGCGTAAAGTTAAAACAGATGCAGTAGATGCCTATCACCTTTGTGAGCTGTTTTATAAAGAAGATTTAGAACCCTATAAAAAGCGAGGTGTTCAACTTTTAAACCTTCGTAACCTTACTAGACAGCAAGAAAGTATTGCAGAAATATCAGCCAAAACTAAGATACAGTTGCACTCCTTGTTAGACCAGGTATTCCCTGAATATAGAGGTGTGTTTGGGGATTTATATTCAAAGGTATCTTTACTCACTTTACTAGCATTCCCAACATCTGAGGCAGTATTAAGTGCGAGTGAGAGAGATTTATCAGAAAGGATACGTTCATTATGTAAAAGTCGTTCCGATCTTTGGGCTCAAGAAAGGGCAAAAAGTTAAAAGAAGCAGCCCTTCGTAATCCGTTCCAGAACAACCTGTATCAGAGTAATATTTTTAATCTTGAAATGTTAGTTAATCTTGTTCTTCAATACCAAGAGCATCTATCTAAGATTGCGACTGAAATAGATGCCCTCGCTAAAGAAATTGAAGAATATCATATTCTCCAATCTATTCCTGGTATCGGTGAGAAAATCGCGGCAACAATTATCTCTGAAATTGGAGAAATAGATCGGTTTAATGATGCCAAGAAACTAGTTGCATTCGCTGGAGTCGATCCTAGCGTTTACTCTTCAGGAAAGTTTACCGCATCAGTTAATCGAATTACAAAACGAGGTTCTTGTAGACTCCGCCACGCACTGTATATGGCTGTTCAAAGTGGTATTCGTGATTCTCGTAAGAAGAAAACGACTGATGAGATAATCGCACGCAATAAGAGATTACGAGAATTTTATGATAAAAAACGTGAAGAAGGCAAACCCTTTAGAGTAGCAGTTATCGCATGTGTTAATAAGCTCTTACACTGGATTTACGCACTACTAAAAAGTAGAACCCCTTTCCAAGATATAGGTTAGAAACTATATCTAACTAAATAAAGCAAAACCTTCCAAAAAGAGAAAAGTGGAAGGTTATTTGGCATGCACATTTTTAGTATATCATGACAAATTTAAATTTTTTATTGAAAAATATTGACAAACTATTAGCTGGTTTAGTTTAAGTGAAATTATTCACATTGTCATAAATTTTAAACCTTAAAAATGGATGGGGCTGCCCAAAAGTCATTAAAAAATGACTTTGGTGGCAGCCTTTTTTCTACTTATAAATACAAAAAAATCGTCCTCTATTATAAAATGAAGTTACCACACAACACTTTAATAGGAGGACGATTTTCTATGAGTAATCAAATGAAGCCCCTTCATTATTTATGAATTCACCATAGAACTTGCAAGTTCTTCAATTACTTTTGCTGTTTTTACTACATCTTCCGCAACTAATAAGTGCGTGCAGTTTTCAAACGGAATCACTTCAGAATTCGGAATCTGTTCCTTCATGTATTCCGCTGTTTCTTTTGAGTAAAGTGTACTCTTTTCTCCATACACAATTTGTGTTGGTACAGTGATTTGTGGTAACACGTCACGATAATCGCCAACTGCCATCGCATGCCACATTGCCGCTAATACATGAGGGGTATTGCCGTTGACTACTAAATTGAGCTGCTCTTCCATCATTTCACCAGTCAAGTATGGGACGATCACTTTAAAGAAAGGCTTTGCGAATTCCATCAAGCTATCATTGATCACTGTCAAATCATTCAATGAGTCTTCCCGCGTATATTTACCGTGATAAAGACCTAAATTCCAATCCTCTTCATTGACTAATTTTGGTGTCATGTCGAACAACGATACGGCCTTCAATCTGGATACACCGAAGTTTTTTACATACTCGAATGTCGTAGAAACCCCCATCGAGTGTCCAACTAATGTGACATTCATCAAGTTAAGATGCTCCATTAGTTCTTCCAAATCGGAAGCGAATCTCTTCAATGTCAAACCATGCTCCGGGCGATCAGAAGCGCCATGTCCTCTCAAATCAAAAGACACTACATTGAACTTTTTGCTCAATTCTTCAAATGGTTGATCGAATGCTGTATGATCCGATGACCAGCCATGGACGAGCACAATCGGTTGTCCTTCTCCTTTTTGCTGATAATACAATTTGACGCCGTCACTTGTTTCGAAAAATGCCATGATGCTTTCCTCCTTCTAGTAGGTCTCAACATAAAGTTGTTGTTAAATTGTTTATAAAAACACTTTATTGCATAACTTTTTCTACCATAAATAAAGTTTACTCCTGCATTATCTGAATAAGGTTGCCGCATGTATCGTCGAAGACAGCTATTGTGACTTCGCCCATTTGTACAGCTGTAGATGCTATTTCTCATTTATAAAAATTAATATGCATTCGTTATATGACTTCCCCATTCACGGTTAGGTTGCAACCAGCTGACGCTTCTATCCACAATTAAATCGCCCAGTGTTCCTTCGTAATCCTTGCGGTATGGTTTAATAAATTCTTCCGCAAGCCAGCTATCTCTCGTGCCTTGCCATGTTTCATAAATGATCAAGTCATCCGGCTGATCCAGATCGTCCGAAACAATAGCGCTAATAAATGCCTTTTCGGATGACATCTCCTCAATTAGGGAAAATAGCTCCTTGCGGAATTCTTCTTTCTTCCCTGGTTTAGCCTTAAAACGAATATTGAGTTGAACTTGTTGATTGGTCATATTGACTCCTCCTATAAATTTTATATTTTGCGGCGATTCCGTTACACCATTCCCCATTAACCTTATTGTAATCTCTGCGCAGTGAGATTATACCTGTGCTAGCCCGCCATCTACGAACAATTCAACACCCGTCAAGTAACTGCTTTCGTCTGAAGCAAGGAAAGATACAGCGTTTGCTACTTCTTCAGGTGTCCCAATTTTTCCAGCTGGAACAGTATTTCTGCTATTTTCCAGTACCTCTTTAAGTGCATCACCAAAAAGCTCATCGTATGCAGGTGTAAGAATACCTCCTGGACTAACCACATTTACACGGATTTCAGTACCTTTTAGGTCAAGAATCCAGCTGCGAACTAGTGCTCTTAATGCTGCTTTAGATGCTCCATATACACTAAACGCTGGGTTGCCAATTGAACCAGCAGTAGAGCCTGTTACAATAATAGAACCTACTTTGTTCGGGAATAGTGATAACGCTTTTTGAACAGTAAAGATGGTTCCTTTAACGTTAATGTCGAACGTTCTATCAACCTGCTCTTCAGTAATTCTACCTAATGGAAGGAAGTTTCCAATTCCTGCATTAGCAAAAAGAATGTCCAACTTACCTTTTTCCTGCTTTATAAGGTCATATAGTTTGTCTAAGTCTTCAAGCTTAGAAATATCACCTTGAACACCGGTTACGTTCTTGCCAATTTGGTTAACAGCTTTATCAAGTTCGTTTTGTCTACGTCCCGTGATATAAACATATGCACCTTCGTTTACAAATTTTTGTGCTGTAGCAAGACCAATCCCACTTGTTCCACCCGTTACAAGCGCTATTTTACCTTCAAATTTACCCATACTTAACACTCCTTTAGAATTAATTTTATTTTATGTCTAGTACCTTTAAGTACTTGAAGAACAACTTACAAGATATAGTATCCTTCAGCAAGCACATTAATGGAAGTACCCACTTTTTTGTGATATAGTAACTAAAAAGTAATAAATGTGGAATGGAGAGGTTTAGACTTGAAAAAATTTAGTTGTGGTTTTGAAGTGACAAAGGAAGTTATTGGCGGAAAATGGAAAGGTCTTGTATTATACTTTTTAATGAATGGACCAAAGAGAACGAGTGAATTAAAGCGCATTGTCCCAGATATAACTCAGAAAATGCTGATTCAAACACTTAGAGAGCTTGAAGACAGTGGACTTGTGAGCAGAAAGATATATAATCAAGTACCACCGAAGGTTGAATATTCATCCACTGAACTTGGAGAATCTCTTAAACCTATCTTGCAGGAGCTCTGTCAATGGGGAAGCCATTATGCGGAGCAAGTGTATCCAGAAGGTGAATTTGAAATCGCACAACCAGAAGAGGCTTCTTAATGAGGAAACCAGCTTATAACACCTTATATGTAAGGTGTTTTATTGTTGTACTAAGATTTGTCCAAATCCTTTAATGTAGAATCCAATAATATTGGTTCCGATTCAAATATTGATAGAAGGTCAATTTAATCTGGGAATATTGGCATTTTCGCATCACCTTTTAACTACTATTTAACATCGTCTTATTGAACAAAACTGCCCCGTTAGTGAAACAAGAAAAAGTTGCCCTTATGTCAGCTCTGATCTTCAACTCTTGCACCCGTTCGTAATATAAGGTTAGCCAGATTTTTCTGGTTGACCTATTTTTATATGGTCTTATGATAACGGTAGTCGGGGTAGAACGTCGCACCCGTGGGACTAGACCCCGTCAGCTAAACTGTTCACCCCCTACTTGTATAAACATGTTTCAGGCTGGTTGGGACAATGAGATCCCGTTTAACAAGCGAACCTATGACATTACAAGAAGCCTTAGGGGTTACCGACTAATTCAATATTCTAGGAGGAGATAGTGTATGAATCCAGTCATTGGTCTGGATGTTTCAAAAGGGGAAAGTCAGATTCAAGCCTTTTTAGATAAAGGTAAACCTTATCGAATGAGCTTTAGCATTAAGCATGATCTTAAAGGGTTGGGGAATTTTCTAGAATTCCTTCATGAAGTTGAACAAGCGGCTAATGGCAACCGACCTACGGTCGTATTGGAATCAACTGGTCACTATCATTATCCAGTTATTCAATTTTTGGAGGAACAAAAGTACGTTTATATTATTGTTAATCCTCTAATCTCACACCGTGCAAAAAGTTCAAGTCTGCGTAAAGTTAAAACAGATGCAGTAGATGCCTATCACCTTTGTGAGCTGTTTTATAAAGAAGATTTAGAACCCTATAAAAAGCGAGGTGTTCAACTTTTAAACCTTCGTAACCTTACTAGACAGCAAGAAAGTATTGCAGAAATATCAGCCAAAACTAAGATACAGTTGCACTCCTTGTTAGACCAGGTATTCCCTGAATATAGAGGTGTGTTTGGGGATTTATATTCAAAGGTATCTTTACTCACTTTACTAGCATTCCCAACATCTGAGGCAGTATTAAGTGCGAGTGAGAGAGATTTATCAGAAAGGATACGTTCATTATGTAAAAGTCGTTCCGATCTTTGGGCTCAAGAAAGGGCAAAAAAGTTAAAAGAAGCAGCCCTTCGTAATCCGTTCCAGAACAACCTGTATCAGAGTAATATTTTTAATCTTGAAATGTTAGTTAATCTTGTTCTTCAATACCAAGAGCATCTATCTAAGATTGCGACTGAAATAGATGCCCTCGCTAAAGAAATTGAAGAATATCATATTCTCCAATCTATTCCTGGTATCGGTGAGAAAATCGCGGCAACAATTATCTCTGAAATTGGAGAAATAGATCGGTTTAATGATGCCAAGAAACTAGTTGCATTCGCTGGAGTCGATCCTAGCGTTTACTCTTCAGGAAAGTTTACCGCATCAGTTAATCGAATTACAAAACGAGGTTCTTGTAGACTCCGCCACGCACTGTATATGGCTGTTCAAAGTGGTATTCGTGATTCTCGTAAGAAGAAAACGACTGATGAGATAATCGCACGCAATAAGAGATTACGAGAATTTTATGATAAAAAACGTGAAGAAGGCAAACCCTTTAGAGTAGCAGTTATCGCATGTGTTAATAAGCTCTTACACTGGATTTACGCACTACTAAAAAGTAGAACCCCTTTCCAAGATATAGGTTAGAAACTATATCTAACTAAATAAAGCAAAACCTTCCAAAAAGAGAAAAGTGGAAGGTTATTTGGCATGCACATTTTTAGTATATCATGACAAATTTAAATTTTTTATTGAAAAATATTGACAAACTATTAGCTGGTTTAGTTAAACAACACAATCCTTTTTGCTCACATATATTTAATTTTTTCAAGACTGTAATTCATTTGAAAAGGTGTTTAAAATTAAATAATCAGTGTGTAGAGATATTGGTATGAGTTTTACTAATCAAAAATATATGTCGAATGATACGTCTGCCATCTGAAATTTTTATTTTTTCGAAGGGTCAAAATATGTATAAGGAAGATAGACTTCCTCAAAGCCCAAAAGAAGGCATTATATTTATGTTGATTATTTCTATTATTTCAGTCAACACCATTGCACCTGTTATTATGATGTTAGAAAAAGGATTCAACATAGGTAATTATTTGGAAACGTTACGGATTATCCCATTCATATGGGTTATCATCGTATTGCTGGTAAATTTGGTCGCAGAACCGATAGTTAATAAAGTGATGCCAATATTCATAGCTAAAACGGATGGATTCAATGCTCGCATATTGTTGAATACCTTTTTAACAGTTACAGTCCTATCTGTTTGCATGTCAATAATAGGACCATGGGTTGGTACGGGGAAAATAAGCATCGTTCCTTTTCAAAACTTCTTTCACAATTGGTTTAGGAACTTCGGGTTGGCGATTTGGATTGAGTTGCTTGTTGCACAGCCCATCGCAAGATTTGCAATGAAAAGATTACATTCAAAACAAGCACGAAAAGCAAAGACTGTTAATCTTTAATAAGTATTAAACATAGTTTAGCCGATTGGTTTTTATAACCTATCGGCTTTTAATTTATGGATCTGTTAAATTTTAATGTTGATACTTAAATAAAAATTAAGGGAAACCCTATTAATGTTTTAGGGTTTCCTCTATTCTTGTCAACGCACCCTCTAATTTAAAAACTGAAATTTGAAATTGCTTATTCGAAAAATACACTTGGATATTCGATAACCCCTGAAGCATTATTGAGAGCATTTTCACTTAGTTCTATTGCCATAAATGCTTCATCTGGCACTTCAAAAGATGCTTTTATTCCCCATAAGGATGCTTTTTTAAAGCCAAACTTCGGATAATATTCTGGATATCCCAATACAACAACTGAGTTGTATCCAAGTTCTTTTGCTTCTTTCAATGCTTCGGTAATTAGTAGCCCTCCTATTCCTTTGTTTTGATACTCTGGTAAGACAGAAACAGGTGCAAGGGAAAGTGATTCTATCAATTCATTGTCGTTTTTACTAATTTTCACCTTAGACAAAAGAATATGTCCCAAAATTTCGTTAGTATCTTCATCTGTTGCCACTAATGATAGCTTTGGAATGAAACCTTTGGACTTTCTTATTCGGGAAACTAACAGATGTTCTTTTTGGTCGCTGTGTTCTGCATTGGCGAATGCACTCTTCACAATCATTTCGGTTAAATCGTAATCATCTACTTGTTCTTGCCTAATTTTCAAGTTCATATTTGATAACTCCTATTCCAATAAACAACTTTAATATCGCTAATATTATACATTATATTTTTCTTCTTCCAAATCTCCTGTTGAATAAGGACTACACGTTGAATTATGACAGCCTCACACTGTCATATGTGTCCGTCATTTCAAAAACAAATATAAGTTAGTAGAAATTCCTTAATATGCAGTTCCGTGCTTTCGTTACTTCGACTATCGACAAATAAGAACCAAGAAAGGTTCAATAAGAATAAAGAAGCACATTTGCTCCGGCAGCATTCTCATTACCAAAACTTAAAATCCAAATATGAATGCCGAGGACAACAAACCACAAAATTAGGTTTAGCAGGGTCCCTTTTCTCATCATCTGATTTCCTACATGCCAAATTTTATAGGTAAACCCGCGAATCCATCCCGGTCCTACACCCGGAATAGCCAGACTAACCACAAGCAAAAGGATATCTCGTGGTAAAACTGGACTACGATTGTTTAATATCAACGCTGCAATTCCCAGTACAGCAAGGACAAAAGGAAACACGAAGATAGTTTTAATCGAGCGGATCTTCCGGGTTTTCTGTTTTATTCAAAGAATTAATACCAAAATAAGTAAATCTGCAAATATATAGCTTGACACAGAATATCTCCTTCTGATGGTTTATTCCGATTGAAGCATAACACGTATTCAATTACTGTGCCCTTCTTGTTCTAATGTCGTAGCATTTTCCATACTTTTTATCCTTATAAGTGAACTTACTAGGTAGAGATGCCGTGAAAACCGCAATAGGATAAGTACCCGTTTGCGGAAGATCAATATACGTTATCTTGGTTTAAATAATATGACAAATCATTAAGGTTCAAGGAGGTCCGTATCCGGCGGGATATATCCGAGTTGTCTTCCTATTTTTACAATTTGTCCTTTATGGTGAAACTCGTGGGTGCTGGTGTGCGTAAAAAGCCATAATGTTGTATATTCCGCGCTACCACCATCTTTAAAGGATACTTGTACAGAGTGATCCCATTTGCCTCTAAATTCATTTAAAAACTCATGAACCAGGGCATCCGTTTTCCTAAAAACCTCCCGCATTTCCTGTACGTTGTTAACGGACTCCGGTTTTATTACGGGAAGTGATTTTCCTAGAGCACGATTCCCCAACCATACCCGATAACAATCGGCAACATGAACATGTAGACTGCGAATAGAGTCTCCACCAAAGGTTTCAAGATCTTTAACATAATCTGTGGGTGTCAAGGAGTCGCAATAACGAAATAATGAGTCCCTTGTACGTTTAATCCAATCATACTGTCTTTCGAATATATCCATCTTCTCACTCTCCTTGGTTAAGTCTTTCAGGTACTTGATTTATACTAAAAAACTTGGGCATCGTTGTTTCGTACCAACTGCTTTTAAAATTCCGCCATGAATCTTAAGATATTGTAACAGGATAAAATTCATCGCCATTAGGTAATATTACATAATGCTGGTTCCCAGAAAAAACACCAACTAAATCGAGTTTACCAATCTCAATACCTATTACTCTAATATTTCTCTTCTACCAGCTTCCTCAGTAGATTCGCATAATTCGATCAATCCCCCAGGCCCCCCAAAATTCATTAGTTTAACAACTTTTTTAAGTCTATTCTTGTATACGCTTTATTATAAGTAGTCCCATTCTGATTATAAAAAATCGCGGATTTTAAATACGGTTCTGAAATAGCCTCGTAACCATGCTTTTTAATTAGCTTTATCATTTTCGGATTTTCTAATAAATTTTGTTCCTATGGATCCCACGTAAAGTAATTTTAGCTAGTTTTTCGGGAGACGTCTCTTTTGCCTCTTTAATTGTTGGATAATTACTGTCTTATTGATATTGATTGCTTTCGCTGCTTCAAAAATAGGGGTATCATCAAACGTGGGACAAAGTGCACTTACTTTAATACCGAATACTTCTGCTTCATAATGAAGCGAGGGAGTTAAGCCCACAACTGCATGTTTCGTAGTGGCATATGCTGAGGATACCGGAGAAGGTCCTAAACCCGCTGCTGATGCTGTATTTACAATATGGTCGAATCCCTGTTTTTTCATGAGGTTATCGTCATTGAATTGCGTCACGGTTTTTGTATGTCAAAAAACGCTCGATTTCAGATGCATAAGTCTCTGCAACAATTTGTGCACCAGCACTATTTAGATGTATACCATCTAATGTAAGATGAAGACCGCGTTCTTTTGATAGCCTATCAATTCTTGAAGGCTTCCTATAAAAGAGAACATCCATCATTACTCTCATTACTTTTGTGCTGATATAATCCGAACTGCTAACTTTCGAAAGATGGCTTAAAAAAACTGATTGGATATCTAGAAAACTGACATTTGTTTGTTTACTGATGATGGATTGGATAAGATCATTCAATTCCGTGATTTCATTATTAGGAGCATTATCCGTATTTTCGCCAACTAATGCCGGAGTAACTGCAACGACTTTCTTTGATGACCCAAGAACTAGCCCTAAGACTTTCTCGTAACAGTCTTTGAACTCATCATGATCTTTTGCTACTGGCTGTGCTTGAACACTAAGAAGTTTTGAATAAACATCATTTACGCCAATCCAAAGGAAAGATAGATCATAATCTATATCTAACTTTGTTTTTATAAGTCTAGTATATAAACTTTTAACTGACTCTCCCGGTTTGCCAAGGTTAACGAACGTAATGTCCGGAAACTTCTTTTTTAGAATGTTAAAGAAAGAAACACCCGGTCGGCCTTCAGTTAAACTGTCACCAATTAATGCTATTTTCATTTCTATTTCCTCCTCTTAATGGACGCTAAAAAGATGGTAATAGCTTGTTTAAAGAGATGTTCAAGCGTACTCAATTCCTGTGTGTTCGTTAACTGACATAACCCCCCTAACCATGTTCCAACAAGCAAGGTCCACTCATCAATATTTCCACATTCAAATTCACCCTTTTCCACCCCTTCTTGAAGAATGGAACGATAAGAATCCATAGGTATAACCGCTAACTCGTATAATGCGTTAACAGATTCTAAACTTGACGCGGGATTTGAAGCTAGTTCTTGCCCTCCTTTTAATAAAGGAGTTTGGTAATTATAAAGGACATGCATTGCCATGCCATAAAGTTTCTGTGTTGCTGTGGTATAGGATGATTCTTTTGCCATCCATTTTGTATACCAATCTTGCATCGTGTTTTGTGCTAGTAAAACAAACAGCTTTTCTTTGTTTTGAAAATGATAGTAAATGTGTCCTTTGCTATATCCGGAGGCTTTTGAGATGTCTTGTACCGAAGTTTGATTGTAGCCTTTTTGAGAAAATATCAAGGTTGCTTTTTCCATAATGTCACGCTTAGCTTTTTCACTGTTATAACGTCTTTTATCCAAATTCAACTAAAACCCCTTTCTAAGAATTGAACGATCGTTCTAATTTATTATATACCTTTTTCCTACGAAAGGATACATTTGGTAACCCATGTTCATAATATTGCCATTTTTCAACCACTTATTTATGACTGTCAATACAAATAAGCACGCTAATTGCGTGCTTTTAGTTGGTATTATATATGAAATGTATTTACTGTATGATTCGCACTTGAATTTCTCCTTGCTTTCCGAAGAAAATAGCTCTTGGTGTAGCTTTAAAATTTCTTAAGACCACAATCATAGAAAGTCAAAAAAATAAAGGGTGATACATATTAGTCATGTATAATATGTATCACCCTTTTACTTTTTGCCCAACAACCGAGTCCTATTCTGGAATAATTAACTCAGGCAATTCTGGTAAATTACTATATATAGGATCTCTCATTTTCTTATAATCTATGGTTTATTCTTCGCCTAATTCCAATCTCCAATCATTACATCGTATGGGAGTCCCGATGGGGTATTCAAAATCACACTCACCCATAAACAAGAAACCGAGCTTGCGGCAAATAGTATTCGAAGCGGGGTTGATGACTTTAGGGTAAGCATGAATGAATCGATGTTTCTTTTCAGAAGCGGCAGAAGCGATAGCTTTCGCTGTTGCTGCTGTTGCTATCCCTCTTCCTTGAAATGCCGGCAAAACACTCCATCCTGTCTCAAAAACATCTTCTCCTTGCCAAACCATATCCCAATAGCCAACACTGCCAACGACTTCGTTGTTCGGAAGCAAAAGAATCTTAAACATACGACCGGTTCCTTGCCCGGCAATCTCACAATACGTTTTATGGCGAGCAAGGAGTTTTTCCTCAGTCTCAGGACCGCCAAAGTGTACGGTCATTTCCGGCGCATTGAGAAGACGAAGCAAATCAAGGTCATCCTCGTCCCAAGGTACAATCCGTACTTGCGGCGCATTCATTTGTTCCATAACGCTTTCCTCCCCATAGTTTATATGTCCGATCTTTGCCTAGGTTAGGCATCACCATAAATAAAATTGGTAGTTTAATTATATAAAAACACACATTCCTCTACAAACCACGTATTAAAATCCGTTAAAACATTACAACCTGAAGAATATCTTTTCATAAACATCACCCATTTTAGTTTCACATTAACGAAAATGAGTTATTCAATTATATGGCCCGATTGCTGAACAAACAGGGATGGGGATCACCGTTTTACCACAAACTATCGAGCAAGACACTGCTTATAGGTCCGCCTTTTCCAGACGTTACCCCCTTTATAGTCTAAAAAATAGTTGGTACCATCCCCCCATCCATACGGATTGGAGAACCTTTAAATGCCGATGCATAAGGACTACAAACAAATGCAGTTAATCTTCCTATTTCAATTGGCCTAATAAATCGCTGTATTTCAGATTGGGGTAGGTTGGTAGTCATAAATTTCTTCTCTTTTTCTGAAAAAGTAATCTCTTCATTAGGGTACATTCCATCAATTATTTGATGTACATTTTCTGAGAGTGTTGGTCCCGGCATGATCGTGTTAACCGTAACCTCTGTTCCTTTTGTTAATTTAGATAAGCTTTTTGATAATGATAACAGCATTGATTTTGTCATACAATACTGTGGCATTTGTTCCGAAGGCATAATGGCTTCTTCACTCGCGATAAAGATAATCCGTCCAAAACCATTTTTTAACATTTTATGTAAATAAAATTTAGATAATCCGTTTGCCGCAAGAACATTCGTACGGAAGTATTTTTCCCATACTTCATCGTCAACATCGTCATATTGCATAATTTCATAGATACCCATATTGTTAACTAATATATCGATAGTGGGGTATTTTTCAAATAAAGCCTCTCTTTGTTCTTTATTGACTATATCGGCAGTAGCATTCTGGGGAGAAGTATCTGGAAACCCTGCTTTCATTTCATTTACTATTTGTTCTACTTCATTATAATTTCTTCCATTAATTAGAACATTCACGCCTTCCTTGGCAAGTTCTATCGCAATTGCTTTTCCAATACCTTTCGTAGATCCGGTAACTAATGCTGTTTTATTTTTTAACTCCATATCCATCCTACAATTCTCCTATTCTATTCATTTATCAAATTCGCCCCTACATGCTTAGTGCGCCAATTTGAAGGACTCTCCCCCTCCCATATGCGAAAGGCACGATAGAACGAATTTTGGTCTTCATAGCCAACCAGAAAGGCAACTTCTTTAATCTCGAGCGAGGGGTTTGTCAAGTACTCAAGTGCCTGTTCATGGCGGGATTGTGCCAATATGTGATTGAAGCTCGTGCCTTCATCAGTAAGGCGCCGCTGTAAGGTACGATTGCTCATCCCTAACTCACTCGCAACATTCTTAATGTCAGGGCGTCCTCCCGTTAAACTTCGTTTTATAATCCACTTAACCTTTCTGATGAGTGATGTGCTACATTTCTGATCATCCAAAGATTGCTCCAATGCGGGTGTCAGAATCTCTAGTAACTCCGCGTTGTACGTGACAAATGGTAAGTCCAGATCTTTTCGGTATAGTGTCAAACGGTTACCATTCGCACCAATTTTAATATGGCATCCGAAATAAGCTTCGAGTATTTGCACGTCTCCCATCGATTGCGAAAATTCGACGAGACTCGCCGTCAATTGTTGACCTGTGCCCCTGCGGCCAAGCTCTAAAAGAAATGATAGCGTGATTCCAACCAATATCGGAGGAATGGGTTCTTCGGAATCTTGCCATTTCAGTTCGATAATACATTGTTCGCCTTTCTCGGTAATATGTAAGCCTTCAGGTGGGCACAATTGTTTGTATCGTGCCATTCGGTATAGTGCATCTCGGTAGTCACGCGCATGATAAGTCGCTAATACGGAGGGCGGATACTGAGCAGTTTCAAAGATTTTCGGAAGCATGGTAATTCCTTTGGCAATGTCCCCGATGAGATCAGAATATGCATGCCAAATTGCGAAATATTGGGCAGTCGTTACAATTGGTTCATTAATAATGGTAAGTGGCAGTCGTGCTTTCCGAACCACTTCGTAGGAGGCAATCCCTAATTGATCTAATCCTGCCCAAAATCCAACAGGCATTTTAATACGGGTTTGAGAAGTCATTCAATTTGTTCCTCCTTTTGCAATCTACACATTCACTATTTTTGGGCGTTACCTGGGTTCTGCCTTTTTGATGGGACAGCTATTACATTATATCTACCCATCGTTTCTATGTAACTAGCAAAAGGTGACACTTTACTTGCGATTTGCGCCAATTACAGGCAACATCATGATAATCGCCAAACGTTAATTTTTATTAATCAAGTCAATAATATATATTTAATAAAAAATGGGATAGTTGGATTATCGTGTAGAATACACTCCACCAAAATTAATAATTATATATAATGGAAATTCCAAATGAAGAAGTTTAGCTGAAATAACAACAGACCAAGGGCTTGTGACCTTGGTCTGATTATTGGCTTTAAATTTTAAATCTGTTTCTCATTAATGTAGGTTTTTATAGTTGGTGGTTCATACGTTTTAAATTTTTCTAGCAACTGATTCGGTTCAACCTCTACAAGTGCCATTGTACGGTATTTTTCATGTAAAAATTGTTCCTTTACCATATGATTAAACAGTTCAACAAGTGGATCGAAGTAATGATTGATATTTAAAAGGCCACAAGGTTTTTGATGAAGTCCTAATTGAGCCCATGTAAAAATCTCAAAGAATTCTTCTAATGTTCCCGGTCCACCTGGTAACGCGATAAACCCATCTGCAAGCTCTGCCATTTTAGCCTTTCTTTCATGCATAGAATCGACAACGATCAGTTCTGATAATCCTTTATGAGATATTTCCCTCTGTTCTAAAAATCTAGGCATAATTCCAATGACTTGACCACCTTCATCCAATACAGCATCGGCAACTGCTCCCATAACACCAACACTTGCGCCACCATAAACAAGCGAAATATTCCGTTTTGCTAGTTCTTTACCAAGTTTTTTAGCATTTTCGATATAAGTATTTGACGCTCCATTACTGGAACCACAAAATACTGCTATTTTTTTCATTATGACCATCCCCCTAACAAATTCAGCGTTTATATTATACAAAAGTCTGAAAGATTTGTTAAACTTTATGATAGTGAATTGAAGGAGTGAGAAAAAATGGATGTAAGTGAATTTCAACAGTGGGTAAATGATTATTATGAGAATAGAGGTTGGTCCGAGCTAGACATTTTTATTCGGATCGGCTTTTTAGCGGAGGAAACTGGAGAAGTAGCACGGGCAATAAGAGCCCTTGAAATTGGGCGGGATAGACCGGACGAAGTTGCAGAATCGTTTACGAACAATAGAAAGGCTTTAATAGAAGAATTAGGAGATGTATTGGGTAACGTAATTGTAATTGCGAATAAATATAACATTTCTTTAGAAGAAGTGTTTAATTCTCATAAGGAGAAACTCTCAAAGCGTTACTCTCATGAATAAATATAAATTCTACACTTTTTCCGATGATCTTGGAAACTTTCGTCCTCTAGAATATATCTTGGGGACGAAAGTTATAGCTTTTCTGGTTAAGCATTAAATGGCTAAGGAGACTGTGAGGTTGAAATAGTAAATTCATTTTAAGACTGTGAATTTAATCCTCTCATTCAAATAAGCAATAGTTTTATTATAGATTATACCAATTTATACATTAGAATATCATCTACATATAAATCCTTACTAAACTTCACTTCTTTAATTTTGCGACCCTCCTCTATAAATCCTACACTTTTATACAAAGCTATTGCTCTTTGATTAGTTGATAAAACTCCTAAACTTACTTTTTCAATATAAGGATTCTGTTGCGCCCATTTTAAAAGTTTATTAATAAGAAGTTTTCCAATCCCCATATCTCGAAAATCCTTTTTTATCATCGTTGTAAAATAGCCGGTATGGGCAAGTCTTTTCGTATTCTTTGAACGAAATACAATCAAACCAATTACTTCCCCTTCAATTTCCGCCACAATGATTGTTTCTCTCTCATTCTCTAAAATTTTCCGTATCCAATTTCTTTGTTGCTCAGTTGTCTCATCAAATTCCTCTAAAACAGAAATCATAAATTCGTTTTCTGATACGACTTCCTTTTGTATTGTTAAAATGGATTCTGCATCATCTAAATGACCAGTTCTTAAGGAGACTTGGTTATTATTTTTTTTCAACATTTTTGGCCCCTTTATCTATTATATTAGTAATTCAACACGTGGTACTTGATTTCCATTTTAACCAAACTACCTATATAATTTGTATTTAATAAAAACATTAGAATCATTCATGATACCATCCTTCATCGAATTCAAGGTTTAATGCTTTTCCTAAATAAATTCCAAACCGAATAAATCCTCTTCCTCTTGCCGTAATTATATTACCATCTATTACTACAATGTCTTTACAATAATTCTCTTTTTCAAAAACGCCTAACTTATCCATAGCTTCCTCTGTCAGCCCAACAGTAAACTTTTTACCCCTTAAAACACCTGCTTTTGCTAAAAGAAACGGAGAGCTGGAGATACTTGCAATGACAATTTCTTTTGCAGCCATTTGATTAATAAATTCAAACAGTTCATGTTTGTCTATAAGCGTCATAATATCCATACAACCCGGTAACAAAAGACTATCAATTTCTTCGGGATTAACTTCATTGATAGTAGTGTCGGGTACGCAAGATAACCCTGCTTCACCTTTAATAGTTTGTTTGTTCAAGCCAATAGTGACAATTGGTTTATTTGCTTGCATTAAAATAGATAGTGCTACACTTAACTCATATTCACTAAAATGTGGATACAATAAAACAGCTGTTTTTTTCATCATGTCTACACTTCTTTCAATAAATTTTCTGTTGCTTAAAAAGAAATGCTTTTTTGTTAAATCGGGCTATTGCTTTACACTGCAGGTGCTCTATGGATTCTTTCGGTATTGGCGCCTGTCTAGCTCCAGCTCAGAGTAACTAGCGGACTTCCGGTCGGGTTCCCTTCGATATTCATCATTGATTCACCCTTCAAGGCTCATCGTAATTCCTTTAACTCAGTCGTTGCCCTTTAGGTAAATTTGAACTCCAATTTTCATTCTATATTACGCCGGTTTTGATTTTGATAATTGATTGGTCTCTCGCTTTATCTATATCATACACCGGTTTTGATATTGATATTTGACTGGTCTCCTGCTTTATCTATATCATACGCCGGTTTTGATATTGATAATTGATTGGTCTCTCGCTTTATCTATATCATACGCCGGTTTTGATATTGATATTTGACTGGTCTCTTGTTTTATCTATATCATACGCTGGTTTTGATATTGATAATTGATTGGTCTCTCGCTTTATCTATATCATACGCCGGTTTTGATATTGATATTTGACTGATCTCTTGTTTTATCTATATCATACGCCGGTTTTGATATTGATATTTGACTGATCTCTTGTTTTATCTATATCATACGCTGGTTTTGATATTGATATTTGACTGGTCTCCTGCTTTATCTATATCATACGCCGGTTTTGATATTGATATTTGACTGGTCTCCTGCTTTATCTATATCATACGCCGGTTTTGATATTGATATTTGACTGGTCTCCTGCTTTATCTATATCATACGCCGGTTTTGATTTTGATATTTGACTGATCTCTTGTTTTATCAATATCATACGCTGGTTTTGATATAGTTGGGATCAGTCTCTTTAGAATACCATTCGTTTTGTTTCTGGAAATTGCTTTACCAATATACTACTTCCTGAAGCTTTTCCATTACATTCGATAAAGCTACAATCGAATTTGTTGTCTCAAATTCGCCAATATCTAAGGAATGATTTGCGTTTGGGACAACCTCTACCTTTAAGTTTGAGTTTTTTAATTGTTTCATTTGATTCAAATCGAAATGTGGATCTTTATCCCCAATAACTAAGAGGCCTTGATGATCGCTTTTCAAAATTGATTCAAAAATCAAATTGAATTTTAACAGTGGGGTAAATAGAATCATTTTTGACTTTAGAAATTCATCTTTTTTCATGAAGAAATTAGCAATTGGGATGGTTCCAAGTGATTTTCCTAAAAAAATCGTCTCATTGTATTGACCATATTTTAGGACATCCGAAATTACAGGGCTAATATCTTTCATCATAGTTTTAGAGATTTCATCAAGAGGTTGCTTCCATAAATCTCCTCCATAAGAGTAATGGAGATGAACAATATCAATCTTGTTTTGAATCATGGTCATAGTCGAATAATAAAATAAGGGCTTATCATAGGTGTATCCTGAACCTGAAAACATAAAACAAATCGTTTTGCCTCCTAATTCTATATGTGTATAGTTCGTAGTTTGATCATTCGCTTGTACATTCTTTTTAGTCACTTTCATGTTTTCTCCTCCGAACTTTTTATAATATTCTAACACAACTAACCGATCCTACTATAAAAAATCATCCACTCATTAATAGATTGTTATATTAGAAATGAATTTTTAGGGCTGGCATCTGTCAATGAATGACGTGTAATATATATGTAGAGATAGAATCTTGCACAATCTTTAATAAGACCTAATCGAAGGAGAAAGTATATGATTATTCGAGAAATGAAAAAAGAAGATAATGCAAAAATAAAGGAAATAATACAAAATTCATTAGAATCACTTGGGTTAGCGATTCCCGGAACAGCGTATTTTGACCCTCAACTTAACGACCTTCATCACTATTATACGAATGTAAAACATGCGAACTATTGGGTAGTAGAAATGGAAGGTGAAGTCGTTGGCGGAATTGGTATCGCTCCGTTTAACGAACATGACAAAATTTGCGAATTGCAAAAGCTATACTTAAGTCCAAAGACACAAGGTTTAGGCTATGGAAAGAAGCTAATGGAAACAGCTTTGTCATTTGCTTCCAAACATTATGCAAAGTGCTACTTAGAAACACAGCATGAATTAAAAACTGCATGTATTTTATATGAAAAATTCGGATTTACCCTTTTAAAAGAACCGTTATCAGGTTCTGAACATTCTGCTATGGATGCTTGGTATATAAAAGATTTGAATTAATTTCTTGAAATACATACGTAATCTCCCTCCATAACCAAAGAAAATTCCAAACATGGAGGGAAGATTTTTTTAAAACTTTATAAACCATTCATTTTGATTCATTTAACTTTTTTAACCCCGCTATATACGTATCAATTAAAAATTGAAAGCTTTCATTTAAATCTAAATCCATGGCAAAACCGCCTTTTTGCTCAATGGACGCAAAACCATGTAAAATACTGCGAAACCCACGTGTGGCATGAATTGCCTCTACTTCATTTAGCCCATAATGATCTAGTACCCTGACAACTATTTGTACTACATCACTTGATGCACTTTGTATATCATCTGCATCTAAAGAAAGAAAAGTTGCTTCATAAAGACCTGGATTGTTCCGAACAAATGTAATATACGCTTCACCCATTTCTCGAATGGCGTCATCTCCCGCCCTGCCAACTGCTGCACGAGATAAACAGTTTTTTAATTCTTCAATTCCATAAATCGTTAGCTGTTTGCGAAGTCCCGCTAATCCATCGATATGATTATATAAGGATGGTGGGCGAATGGTTAGTTTCTTTGCTAACGTTGCCAATGTAACTGCTTCTAGACCTTCTGCATCGGCAATTTCAATTGCTGCTTGTAAAATTGTTTTCAAATCGAGTCCTATTCTTGGTGACATCTTCTAGATTCCTTTCCCTAGTTTGATTTGTGCTCGTTTAATGGCTTGAGATATTATTTTCTCTGGATTTACAATCATTTTCCCATGTCCAACCGCTAATAAGCTTGGTGAATAGTCTAGTATTTTTATTGCACTCTCAAGAGCAACTTCATGGCTCCATGTTGCAAATGCCGGAAACGGAAAAAATGGTCGAAATTGTCCGGAAACAGCGATACCACCTCTTGTCTGAAGGGCATCACCAACGATTATTGCTTGATTCCTTGTATCTAAAAATGAAAATGAACCTGGTGTGTGACCGGGAGTAGCAATAGAAAGTAATGATCCTATATGATCCCCTTCCTTCAATAACACATCTGCTTTCGTTTTTAACGATTTAGGAACTCCACCTTTAATCGGTTTATCGCCTTCTCCTTCATCTAAACTTCGATCTCCTCGCATTAACCGCTCATCCCTTTCGGAAATATAAACTTTTGCTTCTGGAAGTACTTCTTTTAAAGAATCTAATGCTCCAACATGATCATCATGTGCATGCGTCAAAACAATTCGCGTAATCGGTTTTCCAATCTCCTTCGCAACCTGCAAGATCCCTTTAGCACTAAATGGCAAGGCAGCATCTATAAGGGTTAAACTGCCCTCTTCTTCAACGAAATAACAATTAACAGGAAAGATATTCGGTAAAAAGCTAAGTTGATAAATCGATTTTTCCTTTAAAATTCTCAAGTTGCCATCCCCTTTTTTTAAAACTAATACCGTTAGTTTTATTTTAACTAATGGCATTAGTTTTTGACAAGAGTTTTTTTAATAATGTCTGTATTAAAGATAAATGTTGATATTTGATAGCTATCCAAATCCTGATATAATGAATACAAGAACAAACATTCGGGGTCTAAATTGAGCAAAGAATTGAGTGAACTGTTAAAAGACATTTAAAAAATACAAAACATATTAATGAGTATCTTTAAAATCGTTTACATCCGCCAAAAATTCTTTATTAATTAGAGGAGGATTTTATGAGTAAAAAACGAAAAGTAGTATTATTTATTTCAACAAGTTTAGATGGATATATAGCCACAAAAGAGGAATCTCTTGATTGGCTATTTAAAGTTGAAGGTGATGGAGATAACGGTTATTCTGAATTTTATGAAACAATAGATACTATTTTATTCGGTAAAAAGACTTACGATTGGGTAATGAAACAAGGTATAAAAGAACTTCCATATAAAAACAAAGAATGCTATGTGTTTACAAGGTCTCCTAATGATGATAAAGAAGATGTAAAATTTATTAATGAAGATGCAGTAAATTTCACCAAAAAACTTAAAAATCAAGAAGGTAAAAACATTTGGATTGTTGGAGGAGGAGAATTATTACATTCCTTTTTACGGGAAAAGTTAGTTGATGAACTCATAATAAAAATTGCCCCAACTATACTCGGTAAGGGGATTCCGTTATTTAGAGAAGGAGATTATCAATTAAACCTCACATTAAAAAAAATGCGGAACTTCAATCAATTTGTTGAACTTCACTATGAAATTGAAAAGTAAAGGCACACCGAGGGGTCCTTAGGAACATTCGGATAATCAACGTTAAGTAAATTACAATATTAAAAAGCCTAAATTCTCAGCATCCAAGTGAGAATTTAGGCTTTTTCTTCGTTAAAGCGCCCCGTTGTTGAAGACCATTTTTCATTGATACTGATTAAAAATGAAGATTTACAGCGTTAATAAATTGGCTATATACATGTTTTTATTCAAATAGCACAACTGTAACGTCCTGTAATATCTTGAAAAGTCTTATCGTAGCTATGTTCATATACTAGCCTGTATATGATTGGAACAACAGAAAACAATTTAAACATTGATATGACAACAATTTGATTTTTTCATGTGTTATCAAGCTTTTTTTGGGGGAACGTTATTAATATAAATACAATGATAAAGCAATTTTTCAGTGATAAGGTACATTGGACTTTATTTACGAAATAAAATAGCTGCCAATATTCTCAACAAATACTATTTAGATAGGTCTTTACCTACAATTTGGATTTCAAGTCCCCATGGACTCGTAATATAGAAGAAGCCGATTGGACTAAATACTCTAACTGTTACACCGGGAATATTTTCAAAATAAGTATAGGCTTTTTTTAGGTCCGTTACTGAAATTGCTAAATGAGCTGTACCAATATCTGCTGGTTTTGCTCCAGCGTTTTGTTCAGGGTCAGTCCATTGAACAAGCTCTATTTTCTTTCCACCATATTGGAGAAATGCTGCGCCTTCTACAAATGCTTTTTCATGAACACCGAAGCTTTGTTTTAAACGATCGTCCTCAAACTTCATAGGTGGAGTTTTAAATAATACTTCGAAATTTAAAACTTCAGTAAAAAATGTAACTGCTTCACTAAGATTTGGTACTACGATTCCAGTGTGATCAATCGTTCCTTGGAAAATTTCATTTTTCATTTTTTATTCCCCATTTCTTTAGATTAAATTCATTTACTAAGTTTTGTTATAATTAATAAACAACATGTTGGTTATAACGGAATTATATAGTCGTATGTTTTTCTTTTCTATAATCAAAAATAATCGATGTGTTGGTTACAGGACAGTTTTTCAAAATGTGTTGGGTAAAAATTAAGGAGATATAGGATGGTGAAAGATAACTATACGGATTTACGAATTATCCGAACAAAAGAATCCATTCGAGAAGCACTAGTGGAATTAATAGAGGAAAAAGGGTTTGAAGCAATTACAGTTAAAGATATAACAACAAGAGCAAGAATAAATCGTGGCACATTTTATGCACACTACGAAAATAAATTTGATTTAATAACGAAATTGGAAGATGAGTTTATGCACAATATTGCTCAAATCACAAAACAAAATATTAAAAATGATAGCGATACGGTTGAAGTAGATTTACCGATAATCCTAGAGACTGCAGTTTTTGAATATCTAAATGAAAGGAGCGATTTTCTGAATGCTATATTAGGTCCTAAAGGAAATTTAACATTCCAAACAAGATTGAGAGACTTTATGTTGAAAATCATGTTTGGAGAACAAAGTCCCCTTATAAAAGAAGAGGAACTGCTTGTTTCCAAACACTATTTAGCTGCATATGTTGCATCTGCACATATAGGAGTAATTCAAAAATGGTTAGAAACAGGAAGGAGAGAATCTCCTCAAGAAATAGCACAATTCCTAGCAAATATAACTGTTAATGGTACTTTTAATGCAGCAGGCTTAAATAGCAAGGTTAAAAAATAGGCACTAACATTAATTAAATTAATTTACTCTTTAGGTAACATTTATTATTCACTTTATAACAAATAAAATAATCCAGTTGAGCAGTAGGTGCCGCAAATGGGGAAATTTGAAAAATCGTTTATTTATGTAGTTTATTTCCTAAATACCCTTCTTTGATACGGTATAAGCAAAATGATAGAGTAACAAGGTTTTTCGTAATATTTGTAGAATACCTATTTAATATAAATAAAGGGGGCGCACAAATGGGATATGTTCGTGAGAAATTAATGATTACGACAGATCGACTCGTTCTTAGATTATTTCATCCATCCGATGCGGCAATAGTTGCGACACTTTGCAATAACTATAATATTTATAAAAATACTTTATACTTACCTTATCCCTATCGTTTAAATGATGCATTATCGTGGATAGAACGACATAATGAAAATTTCATGACGGATAAAAATTATGAATTTGCGGTAACAGACAAGGAAACTGGTAAATTATTTGGAGCCATTGCGTTATCAAATAATAAACTTTTTAACCAAGGTGAATTAGCCTACTGGATTGGCGAACAATATTGGGGAAATGGGTATGCGACAGAGTCAGCGCAATCGATTTTACAATTTGCTTTTGAAGAAAAGAAATTGCATAAAGTGTTTGCACGATATTTCTCATCAAACCCTGCCTCAGGAAAAGTGATGGATAAGATTGGGATGAAAAAAGAAGGTATTTTGCGGGAACATGTCATAAAAGACGGGAAGTATCAGGATTTAGTCTATTACGGGATAATTAATGAAAATAATTAATAAAAATCGTAAAACGAAGCGTACTCGAGTTTCACTTCGGATACGCTTCATTTCCATATTTGTTTAATACCTTTAAGTTCCTTTCCAAAAAAAGAGAGCCGATAAATATCTGGCATCGAAAGTTCCTTCCAAAAATTGAAACCATATGACGAATCAAAATAATTAAGGATTAATACCATTAAATTTCCATGTGTGCCAATGACAATATTTTTCCCCTTATATTTTTCTAAAACATTTAATGTTGCCTTCACACCCCTATTTTGGGCGATACGATTCGATTCTCCTCCCTCCCAGTGAAAATCAATATCTTTCCACACCTTCTGTATTGCATCGTCAAAATCATTGACAGGTTTTTCGGACAAAAAACGTTCCTTAAAAGCATCCACTATTTCTATCTCGTTATCAATACAGTTTGCAATCCCTTCAACTGTTTGAATTGCACGTTTATACGGACTTGAAATGACATGATGGATGTCTGCGGTTTTAAGCAATTGAGTTACATGAGATGCATCGCAAAAGCCCCGTTCTGACAGTGGTCTTCCTAACTCGTCAAGTGTAAAAACTGAGTGCGCATGTCTAACAAAATAAAGGTTCGTTACCACAAATATCCCACCTAATTAATTGATAGTTCCAAAAATATTCTTAAAATACCTTGTGGCCTCAAGCATTCTCGGACCATACCAAAACATTTCACCGTCAACTAAAATGGATGGAATGTTTGGAAGAAATTCTGCAAACTCCATTTGATGCTTTTCCTGGAATGGAAAAGGTTCAGAAGCTAGTAATACATAATCTAACTTTGCATGTTGGAAATCTTCGATACTCACACTTGGATATCTTCCGTTATAAGCGGTAAACGGGTTAATAAAGCCCATTCTTTCTAATAGCGAATTAATGTATGTATTTTTTCCGACAACCATATACGGTTTTCTCCAAATAACATAAGCCGCTCGTTTTCCTTTGGCATTTGGAAGGGATTGAAATTGAGATCTTATTGTATTTTCCAATCGGTCGGCTATTTCTGCACGATCGGTAACTGCCCCCACATCATGAATCATCCGATAAGCCTCATTTACTGATTGCACTTCCGCGACAAAAACAGGAAAATGCTTTTCCAATTCTTCAACCATTTCCTTCGTATTTTCTTCCTTTTCGGCAAAAATGAGATCTGGTTTCAACTCATGAATAACATCTAGTTTAACTTTTTTCGTTCCACCTATAATTGCAGCATTCATTACCTGTTCCTTAGGATATAAGCAATATTTTGTCCTTCCGACAATTTCCGTTTCGAGCCGTAATGAATACAACGTATCTGTAATACCTGGACAAAGTGAAATTATTCGTTTTGGCGGATACTCATAATCAATCAATCTATCAAGATGATCTTTCGTTGTTTTTATCAAAATAATATCCCCTTCCTGTTTTGTTGAATACCGTTTATTCTCTTAAGTTATTTTATTAAAAAATTACTTAATTTTCAAAACAAATGAGTTTTCAAGCATGATAGTAGTCAGCCCACCGCTAACGGCGTATAATTTCTATGTATGTAAAAATGCAGGAGGAATTCATCATGGGTGAACTTTCAAAGACGAGATCCGTTCTTTTAATCACATTTCTGGTTTTAGTTTGGGGGTTATGCTGGCCAATTTATAAAATTGCGCTAAATTACACCCCACCTATTCTGTTTTCAGGAATGCGTACTTTATTAGGTGGCTTGCTGCTTCTTCTTATTACCTTTCCTAGATATAAACAAATTCATTTCAAAGAAAATTGGCATATTTATTTAATTTCAACGATTTTTAATGTCATATTATTTTTCGGATTACAGACGGTAGGATTGCAGTATTTACCATCTGGATTATTTTCCGTTATAGTTTATTTCCAACCTGTTTTAGTCGGTTTCCTTGCATGGGTATGGCTAGGTGAAAAAATGTCTGGATTAAAAATCAGCGGCCTTGTTTTAGGTTTTCTTGGTGTAGTAGTCATAAGCTTTAAGAGCTTTAGTGCCCAATTATCAATTGTTGGTGTTGTTTTAGCTCTTATTACGGCAATCAGCTGGGCAATTGGTACGGTATTTTTGAAAAAAGCGGGGACGAAAGTGGATGCTCTTTGGCTAGTAACGATTCAGTGTGTTATAGGTGGTCTGGTCATGACAGGCGTAGGTATAGAACAAGAAAGCTTTGCAGCGATCCAATGGTCAGTACCTTATTTATCAGGACTAGTATACGGAGCCATATTCGGTATTCCTTTAGCGTGGCTAACTTATTTTACCCTTGTACGGTCCGGAGAAGCGAGCAAGGTGGCAACATATACTTTTCTTGTTCCACTTATCGCACTTGTGGTTGGAACCATTTTTCTACACGAGCCAGTTACAATTTATTTGATTATTGGTCTGATCCTAATTGTCTTAAGTATTTATTGTGTGAATCATACACCAAAGGTACAGCATGTTCAAAGCGTTAGTAAAAATATGTAGAAGGAATTTCTATGATTTTAGTGGACACGAGTTCCGTTGATATTCACTATAAAATGGGCAATTTCCTTATGTACGTGGACATAGGTTCCTTTATTTCAATGAAAATCAGTGATTTCCGTGTGTTTTTTTGTAAATAACGTATCTTGTGTCCTCACACCCCTTAAATTTAATAGAAATAAAGGATTCACTGTCCTCTTTCGATTGTGGTAAAATCAAACAATCGATTATATGAGGTGATCCGTTTGGTTGTAAATGTCGTTATCATCCTAATTTTGGCTTTAGCTGTTTTCGCTTCAATTGCTGCGTGGATAAATACGCATACTATTTTAAAAGATTTATCGGAAATAAAGGATCAGTTAGGTATTCAAGAAAAACGGAAACCTTCCTTTTTAGATAATGATCTGGATAATGACTAAATAAATATATCTATTAAGCCTGAAATCCTTAAAGTGTAGAAAGACCTCAATAATGGAGGATAGTGAACGCTTCCATTATTGAGGTCTCAATTTCCTACTTTCTTTTTATCCTTATCCTGCCTTCTAAGACGTTTAAACCACTGGTGATCTAAAGGAATAAGTTATTAATGTAACTCGAATAGAATTACGATATTTGGGGAAAGATCGAATAGATGTGAGAAATCATAGACGGAGAATTTCCGGCTAATGTGTATAGAGCAGGCTTAAGAAGCAGAAATAAACGGAGGTATTCCGGTTAACTTCTTTAAATAAGACAAAATCCAATGAATTTTATAAAATAACCGGAAAAGCTTCCCTTATTTTTAAGGAAATATGGGTATTTCCCAACTTAATCGGAATTCCTCCGCTTATTTTCAAACAAAGTGAAATCAACATTCAGTTTTAACAACCAAACTGATAATCCGTTACATTGATAGGGAAATGACAATTTCAGCATAGTAATTACATCTATTTAAGCAATTCAATTATTAGATAGAGAAATCCATTCGCAAGTTCTGATTTATTGTGCGATTCTAAATGCTAATTCTTTCAAAACATTTATACAGCAATAAAAATAGGGTGCGAAAAATCACTTCGATTTCGTACCCTATTTACATTATTCTTTATTGTTTTGCGTCTATAAAGAAAACCTGTTATTTTAGTTTGTCTTTTATGATACCTTTTGAACGTGCATTTCATTACCTTCTAAACGATTCTTCCTCATTTCAGCTGTGGCCGTGAAAAGAACATCTGTTGATGAGTTAAGTGCTGTTTCACAAGAATCTTGTAAAACCCCGACAATAAAGCCTACACCAACAACCGTCATAGCTACATCATTAGGGATTCCAAAAAGACTGCAAGCGAGTGGAATTAATAATAATGAACCACCAGCTACACCTGATGCACCACAAGCACAAACAGCAGATAGAACACTAAGAATAATAGCTGTCGGAATGTCGACTTGGATGTTTAATGTATGAACCGCAGCAAGTGTTAACACAGATATTGTTACTGCTGCACCCGCCATATTGATTGTCGCACCTAGCGGAATCGATACGGAATACGTATCCTTGTCTAAACCTAGTTTATCGCATAATTTCATATTAACCGGAATGTTTGCTGCTGAGCTGCGTGTAAAAAATGCAGTAATCCCACTTTCCTTGATACATGTTAGCACAAGTGGATATGGGTTTTGACGAATACAAACATAAACGATGATAGGATTAACAACTAGCGCTACGAAAATCATGCAACCTAGTAATACAGCAAGTAATTTTCCGTAACCGAGCAATGATTCAAGTCCATTTGTAGTAATTGATTCAATTACTAACCCCATAATTCCAAATGGCGCAAATTTTATTACCCATGTAACAATTTTTGAAACGGCATCCGATACATTGGAAATCATTGTTTTCGTCGCAGCCGGGGCATTTTTTAAAGCTACCCCAAGAAGGATCGCCCACGATAATATACCAATATAGTTCGCATTATATATTGCCTTAACAGGATTATCGACAATATTCAAAAGTAAAGTTTTTAAAACATCCACAACACCGCCCGGGGCTGTCAACTCTGCATTCCCGGTAGCTAGTTTCAAGCTTACTGGAAAAATAAAACTTACAATAACTGCAGTAAGTCCTGCTAAAAAGGTTCCTAAAAGATAGAGAACGATAATCGATTTCATATTCGTTTTTTGTCCACTCTTATGTTGTGCGATGGCAGACATAACTAAGAATAAGACCAATATTGGTGCGATTGCTTTTAAAGCCCCTACAAATAAAGAGCCTAGAATAACAAAAGGCTTGGCTACACTTGGGAGGGTGATTGCTAATATAATCCCAATAATTAAACCGACGATGATTTGTTTAACCAAACTTATTTGATTCCATTTTTTTACTAGATTTTTCATTATGTATACCCCCCTGTTGTAAATTGACTAACAGTCTTACATTCCTTTTTTAGAATTAGTGCAGTACGATTCTCTTTCTTTATAAAACTATTATTTTCTAATTAATAATATTGTAATGAATATTTAGATATATTACAATAACTTTATTATTTTTCCCAAAAAATTTAGTTTATCTTTATAGCATGACATAAAAAATGAACGCTGAAGATAAATATCAGCGTTCACCTAACTTTCATTTTTAAATGAAATATTCCATCTAACTTACAATAAGAATAATTACAAAATAAATAACCATGGCAACGAATCCTACAGGTACAGCAAAACGTGCATATTGTAAACTCGTTATTTTAAGCTTTCCAGCCGAAATGATATTCGGAATATTCCCTGGGATAAGCATTCCACCACTAATGATCAAACCTAATAATAATGCCTGAATTGTTGATGGACTCATGGCCGGGCTTACTTCTGCAGCCGCCAATGTAGCATTATCCAAAATCGCTGAAATAATATTAATCCAGTACATAATGAATGGATGCAAGTCCAGTAGATATTTTTCGATAAACGGTTGAAAACCTGCGCCTAGCAATGTTAAAGCCATGACAAACAAATATATTTTTAAGCTACGAATTATGATTTCTGCATAGGATTCTTTTTGAGATGATATCATTTTTTCAATGTCTTGATTATCATTCGTTACGCTAGCATCTGATGTTGATGCAACTTCATTTTGTGCCAAAATGGCGGCTGACTCCTCGCGTGATTTAACCATGAATGCCGCAAGTGCGCCAAAAGCAACAACACCTGGGATCACATATACGCCAATTGATTTCAATAAATAAAAGAAGCTTTCATCCAGTTTACTTACAACAATCGTGGAAAGCGGTTCTCCGATCGGAGTAAGAACGGCCCCCATACCAATTGCAAAACATGCCAATACTACTAGGCGAATTTCTGATTTTCTATCAATCTTTAACACACTTACAACAGCCACAAGAATAATTGCAGCAATAATAGCAGTAATCACACTTGAAATTAATCCAAGGACAATGACGAATAAGGCAATAAACAATCGATATGGCATTGCTTTACTAATTCCTAAAATTCCCTTTTCAATCGGCCCTTGGAACCAACGAAACAATAAACCTGCAACAAGAACGGCTAATGTAATATTAATCGGATGGACCAACGCTTCTTTCACAAGATTCCAATCCAATGCTTGACTCACTAAAACGGACAGAACCCCCATAATAAATAAGAACACTTCTAAATTTCTTTCCACCACATGAGTAAATGGCAGCAATAGCACAAGCAATAAGATAATGGATAAACCAATAATCATTAAGCAAATTCCTCCCCTTTTATCTATTGATTACTTCAAAATAATATAAAAAAGCCTGTCACTAAGGGACATACGTATCCCTTGGTGACAGGCTCCTCCAATAAAGTAAATGGTATTTAATTGTTGTGTTTTAAATGTGAAATTTTATCAACTATTAATAGTATATCATATAACAGTTATTTATACAAGTTTAGTCCGTAACAATATTCAGATTAATAGAAAAACAGACACATATTACGTGATAAGGCTATTAGAAAATATTTTTATGATGTAATATTTGCCTCGCGATATTTGCAGCGTTCTTTCCATTCGCTTTGCCAGTTTTATTTTGAATATTGATGGCAAAATAATAACTATGGTTGTCTTTCTTTACGAAGCCAATAAACCAGCCATTTACTTCTTTCCCATTAATTGTACCAGTTCCAGTTTTTCCATATAACTGAGCATGCTTTTGTTCATCTATGAAAATAGCATGATTAACCGCACGAATATTTTCATCTTTAAAATCCAGTCTATCTTCTTCTAACGCTTGTAATAATTGTACTTGTTCAATTGGTGAAATTTTTAGCGATGATTCCATCCAATACTGATCCAGATTTCCTGACAGGTTTTCATTCCCATATTTTAATTTATGAAAATAGTTTTGTAGCTTCTTCTTTCCAACCCTTTGATCAAGATGTTGGAAATACCAATTAACTGAATGTTCCATCGCTGTTGATAAATTTTGATTTGTATTCCATTCTTTAAATGGGTAAACCGTTCCATCCCAAATCTGTTCATTCCTTTTAGTAGAAATTGCATTTGTTTCTAAAGCGAATAAGGCAGAATAAATTTTATACGTGCTGTCGGGAGAAACCCTCTGTTCACTCATTTCACGATTATATATTTGATATTGTTTTTTGGTAGCATCATATAGAACAAAGCTACCATTATAACCATTAAAATAAGCACTCAAGTCTTCATAAATAGCGTTTTTCTCATTAAAATGATACACATCATCTGAACTAGCGATGGCAGAAGTCAGCGAAGTAAAAAATAACACAAAAATCGCTAATAGCGCATAAATGACTTTGCCTTTCCATTTCAGAAGTTGGGACTCCCTTGTGTAGGTAGCAATGCTCTGAATTCGTTGTTTAAGTTGTTCTTTTGTCCCACCCATTCCAGTGGAGAACTGTTTATATGCTCGATTATATTTTTTATCCGCAAAATGAATAATCGTATAACCGTATTCGGTATATCCACTTTCGTCCAATAGATTCAGAACGGAGGCATCACAGGCCAGTTCCCGGTCGATTCGCATTTTCTTGACAGCAAACCATACTAATGGGTTAAACCAATAAATAATTTGAAGCAGCCACATTAAGTAATTGACAAATACATCTTTACTTTTTTGATGGCTTAGCTCGTGTAAGAAAACATATTTTAGTTTACTTAATGAGAATTCTTCTTGCGATTTTTTCGGTAAAAATATATACGGCTTCCATAATCCAAGTGTAATCGGAGAGGTAATGAATGAAGTTTCTTGTAAAATTACTGTTCTTTTTACACCTACAATCTCTTTGCACACTTCTAACAGTTCATTTATTTTTTCATCATTTATAGTGGTAGCTGACTTTTTTATTTGTCTAATTTGATAGTTTGCATAAATGGCTACTCCAATGAAAAAAATCATTCCGATAACCCAAATTACTAAAAAGAAATGATGAAAAAATTCTGGTGTAGTCCTGTTTACGGATACAGAGAAATCATGCAACAAATCGTGACTGGGTGTTTGTGAAACATCTGAACCATTGAAGCTGCCATGTTCTCCTGTTGGATCTTTCTTTATGAATAGTACGCTTTTCATATATTGAAGTATTTCTCCAAATCTTAAAAAATCCCATGGAATCATGAAAGTAATAAGAGGGGCAAAAAGAAAATACCAAATTTTATAATGGGTTTGCTGGGATAAATGTTTGTTGTATACTTTCTTGATTAGCAAAATCGTTAAAATAAGAAGGGATACAACAATCGTACTTAATAAAAAACGGATTACATCCATCATTTATCCCCTTCTTTCATATCCCTCTCAGATAAGATGTTCTTTAGTTCAGATATATCATCCTTTGACAGCTGATCATTTTCAATAAAATTTAATACCATTGAGTTTAACGTGCCACCAAAAAACTGTTTCAGGAACAATTTACTTTTTTGCTCGACATATTCGTTCTCTTTAACAAGCGATGTATAAATAAAGACTCTGCCATCTTTTTTTGTTTGTAAAGCTTTTTTCCTTACTAGACGGACGAGCATGGTTTGAATCGTATTCGGTTTCCACTCAATATTTTTAGATACTTTCTCCACGATCTCAGGAGTAGAAATCGGCTCATATTTCCAAACTACCTTCATAACTTCATATTCGGCTTCTGATATTTGTGGAATTTCCTTCATTATGACCCTCCTACTTTTACATCTGTAGTATTTATTATAGCAGGTTAAGTCAAATGGTTAAAGCGTCACTTAGTTTTTAAAAGTAACCATATAACTCATCAATGAATGATTTATTTAACTGGGTAGCTGAACTGCCTTTTGAATAATGTTCTATGAATGAAAGCAGAAGAAACTGATCATTCCCTGTATCGAAAGCGAGTAAAAAGCTATTCTCTTCCCCTTTCTCCCCTTGCTGCATTTTTAATTCTGCTGTACCCGTTTTTGCAGCTAATTGATGCTGTTGATTATAAAGGAGATGGGCTGTTCCATTTGGGTCACTTACTACTGCTTCCAAAAACTTCTTCATTTCATTCGCTGTTGAAGGAGTTATGGCTGCTTTAGTTTTTAACACAGTTTTATCATCTAGCAATCGCGGATAAACGATTTTTCCTTCGTTTTGAAAAATGGAGTACATGGCTGCTTGCTGAATCGGTGAAATCAATAATTCACCTTGTCCATATCCTGTATCAGCAAGAAGGATGTCTGAATTAAATTTCTTTTGATTTGAGATTTGCGCCGGATTCATTGCGATTGGTAAATCTAATTCCTCACCAAAGATAAACTTATTCAACCCATTTCGAAACGTTTTTTCCCCCATTTCTAACGCCTCTTGAGCAAAATAAATATTATCAGAATAAATAAGTGCTTTTCTCATATCAACATTTTGTACATCGGATACACGGGTAACGGAATACCCTCCCCATGATTCATCCTTTTTCCAACTTAAACCATTTATTGTTCTAAGCTTATCTGGATATGTCACATTCGCATCCAGCCCAATACTAGCGGTAATCGTTTTAAAGGTTGAACCCGGCGCATAAGCGAGAGCAAATCTTGAAAGAAATGGTTTGTTCTCATCCTTCGCATATTTATCATATTCCTTTTGGGAAATGCCACGAACCATTTTATTTGGATCATATGAAGGAGAACTTACTACAGCATAAAGGCCGCCTTCTTTCGGATTCATGACTACGGTTGAACCCGGCTTTTCTTTCAAATGATTGTATGCTTCCCTTTGGATATAAGAATCAATAGTTAGTTTAATATCCTTTCCATCTATTTTTTCAATCCGTTGAATTTTTTGTTTGATTTCGTCATTCTCATCAACGATCACGATTTCCCCGCCATCTTTGCCTCGTAGCTCCTTATCAAACGCCCTTTCTAACCCGGCTTTTCCTATCATATCTCCTTCTTTTAACTCAGAATTTTTATCTATATCTTCCTTTGTTACTTTTCCGATATAACCAATTAAATGTGCCGCCGCTTCCTTTAAAGGATAATATCGCATGTTAGTATTTTGATAGGAGACCCCAGGAATGATTTCCGCTTTATTGGATGCGATAATTTTAAGGGGTACAAATAAATCATCTTTTACCCATCCTTGATTTAACTTTTTTTGAATCTCGTCTTTAGGTATATCTAATTGTTGACTAATGTTTTTCAGCCTCTTTGCTTTTTCATTCCCCTGAAGTAAATCTTTAGGTACAATGCCTGCTTCCTTAAATTGCTCATTCGCAGCTAACCCATTTCCTGAACGATCCTTAATTACGCCACGTTCTGCCTTCCATTCATGAAAGGCTACCTTATCTTTCCCCTCCATTTGAGGAAAAATTAATGAAGGTTTCCATTTTACCAAATAATGATTATCTGTTTTGATCAACTTAGCATGATAATTGATTTTTTCTACTCTTCCTAATGGTGTTGTAAAACTTAATTGATAAGTTAACTCTTGCTCACCGTTATCAATTTTTTTTAATTCAATATTGGAAGCATGGATATCATGGATATTGATTCCATTAAATATTTGATTATATTTATTTTTCACTTCGTCCAACGTATATCCTATTGAATCATACGATTCTTTTTCCAGGGCTTCACCTAATTTATCATACTTTTTCTCCTCCAAAATTTGAATAAACGTATCTGCAGCCTCCTGTACTCGGTTACTATCAGTATTACTCATAATCATAATTAGACTTATACACATAATGCCAACTATAGGGACTAATATTAATATGAAATAGGGTTTGATTCTCTTTTTTTTAATTTCTGCTCTACTTTTCATTGGTTTAACCCCTCTTTTCCTTTCACTTGAATACTACAAATGTAGTAGTTTGTGCAATAATTATTCTGGGTCAGTAGCAGTTTCCTGTTATTTGTTATTAACAGTTGGCTGGTTCCATTCCTCTTTTTCTCGTTTTTCCTTTAATTCAAAATAAGCTTTAAACACATCATTCGCTATTTCTAAATTGACATGTGATTGGTCTGTTCGTAACCAAGGGAGAATAACTGAAACAGCGATTTCAGGATGATCGTATGGCGCATATCCACCAAATGTAATATTCCAAAGCATCAGTCCCGGACTATGTGGTAACGGACCATTATATAATGCTTGTGCCGTCCCTGTCTTACCAGCAATTTTATATTCTTTATTTTTTATTCCATAGCCTGTGCCAAGCGGATCATTCACGACTTGCTTAAAGCCGAGTTGAACGCGTTTAATCCACTCATCCTTCATGTCAATTTTATTGAGTACCTTTGGTTTAATTTCCTGGATAACAGGTCCCATCTCAGTTGACTCGTTGTTAGGCTCACGAACTTCTTTAGCGATATGCGGCTGAATTCGATAGCCTCCATTCGCAATAGTTGATATATATTGGACAATTTGCAATGGAGTATATGTATCATACTGCCCAATCGCATAGTCTAAAACTTTCCCCGATTCAGGAGGTATTTGATCGCCACCAAATCCTATTTGTTCACCGGGTAAATCAATTCCTGTTTTAACTCCTAATCCAAATTGAGAAAAGTTTTTCCTGAATGCTTCAATGGCAGCTACTTTATTAATACTTAATGGTCCATTAGGAATATAGGTTTGCTGCCCACCTAATTTCATTGCGGTTAGGAACATGTATACGTTCGATGATCTTTTCAATGCATATAAATCATTGATCGGACCAAATCCAGTCGTATTCCAAGACTTTTTCACTTTCGTCCCTAAAAATTTTATTGGTCGATCGTTTAGTACAGCACCCGGAACGATAGTACCTGTTTGATAGCCCGTTAATACCGTAGCCCCCTTCACTACAGACCCCATCTCATAAGAAGTCGTAATATTCCCTAACGCATAATCATTCACTTCGGTTTTACCGGTTTTTTTATTATTCACATACTGTTTTCCTGCCATGGAGAGAATTTCTCCAGTGTACGGATTCATCGCAGTAACAAACGCCCGATCGAGATACGGTTCACCCATTCGTTCATGACCTAATTTTTCTTTAATAATCTTTTCGACTTTACGCTGTAAATCGATATCAATTGAAAGGATTAAATCATCGCCCCTTTTTCCTTCTTGAACGACTTCTGACTCTAATACATTTCCATTTTTATCAGTTATATTTTTCACTTTTTCTTTTTGACTTTGTAGAACGTCTTCATATTGATATTCAATATAGCTTTTCCCTACACGATCATTTCTGCTATAACCTTTTGCTAAATAATAATCTACAGAATCTCTCGGCAGGCCTTCTTTAGAAGAGGAAACTTTACCAATGACTGATCCTAAGATTTCGTTTCCTTCCTTATCTTTATATTGATTATAACGATCCCAATCTGTCGTTGTATCCACTCCGGGTAACGATTCTAGATTTTCGCTCACGAATGCAAATTCCTTAGCCGATGCATCCTTTTTTATGATTTGCGGTGTTAAAGGATATCCGCCGACCATTTCACGATAAATTGCCAATACCTCTAACTCTTGTTTAGTAAAGGACTTCAATTCTTTACTAGAAATCCGTTCTAGTGTTAGCTGATAAATTTTTTTATCGAAGTCTTTATCATTTTTAAGTTTGGCCCTATCAGCTGCAGTTATTTTTGCTTCTGCTTCATTTGGATGCTTTAGTATCCAGAAATCTTTTTTATCTCTTTCTGTTATTGCCTTTAAATCCTCATTAGAATCCTTTTTAATAATTGATGCAAGCTTTTCTGCAATTTTCAGCATTTCCTCTGCCTTCATGTTTTGCGGTCTGGTGTACGTTATCGCATTAGACGGCTTATTCCCCACGATTAGCTTCCCATTCCGATCTAAAATTTTACCACGAGGCAAAGAAATTTTTACGGTTACATTTTCTTTTCTATCGACTTCTCTCTTATAATCCTCGCCATATACAATTTGCACAATTCCAAGCTTAAGAATAAGCAGTGAGAACAGCAAAAAGACAATCAAAAATATGATATTTATTCGGAAGGAGGAAACAAGCGTCTTTTTCTTCTCATTTATTTTCTTCAATTTGCACCCTCCTTTTTTAAAATTTTCACATGATATTTTAATGAAGAAACAAAACCTGGATTAGCACATTAGTTCTTCCTAATCATAGACACGTTTAATTTTTTGTCTTTTCTAAGTACTACATTTGTAGTATTTAAAACAAAAAATGACCAAATAAAATCCATTAACTGCTATTATTAATTGAGTTTTCTTGTTGTAACTAAATATTTCCATCACTTTATAATTACTTTTACTATTTGCTAAATTCTCTTCATCCTAATCCAACTTTTACACTTGTAGTATTTACTATACCATGTAATTTCAAATGATAAAAGTACTTTATTCTAAGAAATATTTTTGATGATCATTTTAAAAAAATAGGATGCCGCAGCATCCTATTTTTCACATATTTAATTAAAAGTCAGCATTTCCTGGTGTACGTGGGAATGGGATGACATCGCGGATGTTCTTCATACCTGTTAAATACATGACAAGTCGTTCAAACCCAATTCCATAGCCTGAATGCTTTGTACCACCGTATTTTCTAAGTTCGAGATACCACCAGTAATCTTCTTCAGACATACCAAGTTCTTTAATTTTATTTGCAAGGACCTCTTCTCTTTCCTCACGTTGGCTACCCCCGATTAACTCGCCAATACCAGGAACCAACAGGTCAGTTGCTGCTACTGTCTTGCCATCTTCATTCGCTCTCATATAAAATGCCTTAATTTCTTTTGGATAGTCGGTTACGAAGACAGGACGCTCATAAATTTCCTCGCTAAGATAACGTTCATGTTCCGTTTGCAAATCCGTTCCCCATTCAACTGGGTAGTCAAATTTCTTACCAGAGTTCTTTAATATATCAACAGCTTCAGTATAAGTAACCCTTCCAAAATCGGATTCTAAAGCATTTTTCAATCTCTCAATTAGCGTTTTATCAATAAAGCTATTAAAGAACGCCATTTCTTCAGGTGCATGTTCAAAAACGTATTGAATAACATACTTGACCATTTCTTCTCCGAGGTCCATGATATCTGGTAATTCAGCAAAAGCAACTTCCGGCTCGATCATCCAGAATTCTGCGGCATGTCGTGCCGTATTAGAATTTTCTGCTCTAAATGTTGGACCAAATGTATAAACATTACGGAAAGCAAGAGCAAAGGTTTCTGCATTTAATTGGCCGCTGACGGTTAAGTTGGATTCTTTGCCGAAGAAATCTGCACTGTCATCCACTTTGCCATCTTCATTTTTTGGAAGCTGCTGCAAATCCATTGATGTTACACGGAACATCTCCCCGGCTCCTTCTGTATCGCTTCCGGTAATAATCGGTGTATGTACATATACAAATCCTTTATCTTGAAAGAACTTATGAATGGCATACGATGCAAGAGATCTTACTCTGAAAACGGCAGAGAAGGTATTAGCTCTCGGACGTAAATGAGCGATTGTTCTTAAATATTCAAGGGAATGTCTCTTTTTTTGTAACGGATAAGCTGGATCCGATAATCCTTCCACAACAATTTTTGTCGCTTTAATTTCAAATGGCTGTTTCATTTCAGGAGTTGGAACAAATTCACCTTCTACTAAAACGGAAGAGCTAATAGGCAACTTCGTAATTTCTTTGAAGTTATCAAGGGTATCCTCGAAAACGACTTGTACACTCTTAAAGAATGTTCCGTCGTTTAACTCCATAAAACCAATGGTTTTAGAATCGCGAAGAGTACGAATCCAACCGGAAATTTGCACTGTTTGGTCGTTAAATTTTTCTTGATTTCTGTATAAATCTTTTACTACAGTCTTTATCATAATTAGCCTCCATATGGTAATTTTTCACAATAAAAAAAGCCTTCTATCCCATAAAAAAGGGACGAAAGGCTAACTTCCGCGGTACCACCCAAATTGTCATCATATGACCAACTTTAAAGCTTCTATTGCTTATCCAGTCCATAACGTGCTGGTAACGTCTAAGCCTACTTAAGCTATCCCTTTCGGTTAGAACTCAAAGGTGTTCTTCATTCATGCTTCATCACCAGGCTTCCACCGTCCCTGGCTCTCTATCGAATATAGCAAAAACTACTGTCCTTTTCATCGATTTAAAAATATGTAATTTTAAAAATGACTTATTATTGTAATAATCTATCACAAAACATAATCCTTTGTCTAGTTGCCCAAAGATATATACTGAAATCTTTATTGGTCAAACGACGTAACTATACGGATCTATAATAAGCAGAAATTGATAAACAGGATAGAGCAATAGACAAAATCGTTAATTTAACAAGATCTGAATTGGGTAAAAGTATCTATAGTGGGGATGACCGCTGGTGTACAATTTATCAGCGGTCAAAAAGCTGCTCCACAAGAAGTGCGATGGCAGAAATCCTTCTCCAAATTGTTAGTTTTACCCTCTTATGAATACGCGTTATTATACATAGTTAAGTGCCTTACGAAGCAAGTTCCATAGACATGCATTCCGAAGATACTTATTTGATGGGTAATTCTTGATAAACCTAAAAATGTCATTTTACCGTTTTCGTTTAACCATCCTTCTATGTATAATTGATCGAATGATAAGCTTTCTAGATATCAATTATTTCTGCTATTGCTTTTTTATCGGCGTTACTACTGCAAATAAACTATCTGTTGGATCAGATACATTAACTTCAATGATCTTATATCCGTTTGTTCCATTTTTGCTTTCGTTGTTCTTAGATGTTTTTAATTGAATGTTTCCCATTTCCTTATCTCCTCCATATAAAATTACTCACAGTAGGCAGTATATGATGAAGTTCAAAATATGTTCCATTATTTTTCTACAATTTATCATCCATTTTATTTTGCAAATAAATAAGGCTGTCCGAAATCATTTTAATGTTTACCCGCAAATAAAATCAGGTTATAATGAAAATTACGTAATTTCGGATATCGAAATGATTTTTAGCCAAGTTAAACGGGGTACTGATAAAAACGGTTGGAACAATCGGAACGAACACATCTGAAATACTAATTTAATTGAAAGGGAGAAAAAATTGAATACAAATACACCTAGTGGAAAAAAACGAATACAACTGGCTATCCTTTTAGGATCACTCGGACTTTTAGGCCCTTTTACAATCGATACGTATTTACCATCCTTCCCTACTATTGTAGAAGATTTTGATACAACTGCTTCACTTGTTCAAATTAGTTTAACGGCTTGTTTATTAGGACTGGGGCTCGGACAATTGTTTATTGGTCCATTGAGTGATGTAAAGGGCCGTCGAAAACCTTTGTTATTTTTTCTATGTTTATACTTATTAGCTTCGTTAACCTGTTCATTTGCACCTAACATTTACTTCCTTATTGCGGCGCGTTTTATCCAAGGCTTCTCTGCAGCTGGCGGTCTTGTCGTCTCTCGAGCAGTCGTAAGAGACTTGTTTAGCGGAAAGGAACTGACTAAATTTTTTACGTTAATGGTATTAGTCGGTAATCTTGGTCCAATCGTTGCACCGGTTGCTGGAGGGATCATCCTTTCTTTTACAAAGTGGAATGGTGTTTTTATCGTTTTGGCTTGTATTGGCGCAATATTAATTTTCACAGTTTCATTGAAACTTAAAGAATCGTTGCCAGTGGAAAAACGTGTACCTAGTAACCTTCCTCAGCTTATGGGCAATTTTGGTTCATTATTTAAGGATCGCGAATTCATGGGGTATGCATTCACACAAGGATTTACGACTGCTGGAATTTTCGCCTATGTATCTGGTATTCCATTTGTCTATCAAAATATTTACCATGTCACACCTCAACAGTTCAGTCTATTATTTGGCGTGAATGGCTTAGCATTAATTATTGGAAGTCAGTCGGTTGGTCGCTTTACGTACACCATTCCTGAGCGGACATTTTTAAAGATAGGGTTAGCAATCTCTAACGTATCGGGTTTATTCTTACTCATTGCCCTTCTTTTAAAAGCACCACTAATCGCTGTTGCAGTTCCGATTTTCTTTTTCGTTTTATCGATTAGTATCATCGGAACGACATCTTTTACATTGGCTATTGAGTCACAAGGACATATTGCGGGCAGTGCCTCTGCATTACTCGGATTATTGCCATTTGTACTTGGCTCCTTATCGGCTCCGTTAGTTGGTATCGCTGGTTCGTATACGGGTGTACCAATGGGAGTTACGATTTTTGGTTCCAGTCTTCTAGCTTTTCTTTCCTATTTTGTTTTGGTTCGGAGAGGTTCGATTGGGGTCCAGAGGGCAAAATCTACGAAAACAAGTTTCTAGGCTCTATTTAGTAGTTTGAGATAATTCTTTAGATAAAAATCGGCTCTTTCCTTAACGAAACGAAAGAGCCGATTTTCTTTTCATTATTTTCCTTGGCTTGTTGGAAAACGGATACTCATAAAGTCTCCTTTTTCACGTTTTGAAACCAAGTCTCAAGCAGCTTCTGCTCTCTTTCACGTGGTATCCCCGCTTTTCGTTCTGTATCCCGTCTCGTCTTCTCCCATTGATATACATCAAAAATAGTATCTTCAAGTGGTCTGAAGGAAAGACCGGCGTTAACAGCTTTTTCTATACTGATGAAAGAACTGCCTTTCCAAGGTTCAGTTTCACCTTCTAAAGGGAAATGTTCAGGAATCCATAACGGCATCTCCGTCCATGGCTGTACATTATGCTCATGTATAAATTGTTCTTCTGCCCACACAAATTCAGCATCACTGTTTGTGATAACTTTACAAGTGTTCAAAAGCTCTTCGAATGTCAATTCTTCATTCGGTCCTGTTACATTAAACGTCCCTGCTTCTCTTTTTTCAGCCATATTGAAAACCCATGTTGCTACATCCTTTATGTCAATCAATTGAACAGGTCGATCCGGACGTCCCGGCACCAATACTTTTCCACCTTGCGCTACACGCTTAACCCAGTAAGGGAGCCGATCTGTATAGTCGAACGGTCCAACAAGCAATCCGGCTCTTACATGCAAAACTCGTCCTGGCCAATGTTTCTCTGCCTCTTCTTCACATAAGACTTTCAATGCGCCGTAATACTCATAAGGAGATAGTGCCCCATCCTCAACTTCTTTCAGTTTATCCGATGGCATGGATTGTAAATGATAATCTTCCGTAATATGCGGCGGAATCCAATCTTTATAAACAGAGATGCTGGAGATATACGTATAATGTTCCATACTATCCCCTAGTACAGCTGCTACTTTTTTCATTTGATGAGGAGCGAATCCGCATGTATCCATGACAACATCCCATTTACGGTTTCCCAAAAGCGATACATCTCTGTCTCTATCTCCAATTATGTGCTCCACTTCAGGAAAAATCTCATTATTCGTCCCACGATTAAATAAAGTGATTTCGTGCCCTCTCTTTAATCCTTCTTCAACCAATGCTCTGCCTAAAAAACGAGTACCTCCTAATATAAGGACCTTCATATTTTTCCCCCATTCACTTTATGAACTTCGTAAAAAACCTTTCGATATAAATAACGATTTTTCATAGTTAAAAGTTACGCAGCGTACGAAATCTAGCTAAAAAACAAAACCTTACAATGACACCAGGCTGAGAATTAATTGAAAGAAACCTGTAGTGGAACTAGTCATTCGTGAAAAGAGAATGCCGATTGTTAGTGTTACGCTTTTTTGGTTGAATCTAGAACATCTAAATAATGCTGATTGTACATAATGCCAAGAATATTCCCAAAGGGATCCACTACAGAAGCAGTGATAAACCCCTTTCCACGCTCAGTGGGTGCCTCGTACTCTTCCGCACCCATCGACATCAATTTATTGAAGGTTCCTATCACATCATCAACGTGCCAATACACTATGACACCGGCAGGGCCCGTCTTAGCACTATTGGGCGCGTAGGTACGATCAATAAGCCCTAATTCGTGCTGATAATCGCCGAGGCGAAACTCAACATATCCCGGTCGTTCGAAGTAAGGTTCGATGCCCAATAGCTTGGCGTACCACTTCTTTGCAGCTGCTAGATCATCCGTCCAAAAACTAACTGTGGTAAGTCCACGTAATGTCTGTATATCGTTCATAACCAATCTCCTCCTCTAAGTTTAGTAATTTGACTAAGTTACATCTTCATATAAACTTCGATTTACCTATGATGAATCCCTTCAGATATTATAGAAAATAGCCCGATTACGAACAAAAGCAGACCAACGTTAAAATTGGAAGAACTTAGATTGATTGTAGGGAAAATTCCGAAGTTTTCTTGTCGATAAGAACTAGACAGACGTAGACACTTTATGTAACAAAGTTATTCACAATGTGTAAAATTTATAATTTCTTACACGAGGAAAAAGACGCAATTCCATTTCTAGAATTGCGTCTTTGATTTAACAATAAAACAAGGCATATTTTAAAAAACAACGTTTCTCAAAATTTCATTAGCTACAAACGGAAACTAATAATTTCTGAATATCATATATTGCTTTATCTTTTTTGAATTGTTTTGATATAGCCGGTAACTGTGCGCCCGATATCCATATTTTTAATTCAGCATCAAGATCAAAATGACCAGCTGTCTCTACACTAAAATGCGATATGGATTTGTATGGAATCGAATGAAAATCAACTTTTTTACCTGTGATCCCCTGTTTATCTATTAATAATAAGCGTTTATTTGTAAATACAATTAAATCTCTAACTAGTTTAAATGCAACATCCACTTCTTCACCATTCGCCAAAAATTGACCTACTTCTTTAGTAACTTCTCCTTTATCCATAGTTGATGCATTACCTAATAATCCACTTAATAAACCCATAAAAAGTCCCCCCTAAAAAAAAATATATATAATAATTTACGGACTAAATACTCATTAATTCTTAAAAAATAAGACATGCAAATGCATAGACGTGAAAAGAACGCACGCTTTCCTTTCGGACAAAGCCCCCTGGTATGGCAGCACTACTCTGCGGCTCATAAGCCCCATCCCATTAATCAATTTGTTTGGCAATGTCAACGACCTTCAGAAGTGAAAGCTTCATTCTACAAAATAAGAGAGTGCCGTGAATAGATAAGAAATCGTCATCTCCAATACAGGATAAATCAGCATCTCTGCAACGAGACACATTTGGTCCAATAATTAGATAGAGCAATAAGCATTCTTACCATTTTTTTAATCTAAGCATCATGATATATAAACCACCCCATCGGATCGGCTGTCGTCAGCCAAACTGTTAATTTCCAATTGGGTTTACAGATATTATTAAGATGTCTTTTGATATTCTTCCAGCACAGAATTAATAATATGAAGGGAATTCCATTCACCAAAGGAAAAACGAATAATGGGATATTTTCTAGGGAACAGAATTTCATTAATTTGCTTTGATGTCTTGCCCTCATCATACAGATCTAAAATTTTTCCCTGCAGGTCTAGAAGGTACTCCAGCTTTCGCTTTAAGGCAGATCGGCCATCATTCAAGTAACCGGCATGGCAGCAAAAAACATCAGTAAAATCATAAGTTAGTACTTTTTGCAAAGAATTGATAATGTCCGGAATGCTTTCCTCCCGCAAGACTACCTTTGTCTTCTCCTGGCAATATAAATCGCCAGTAAAAAGCTGACCGGTCTCACTATTTAAAAATGCCAGGTGATCTTGAGAGTGCCCCGGGGTCTTGATCACTTTCCATGAGGCATTTGCAGAAGAAAACGAATCTCCAATTGATTCTGCCCGAAACGGCCGGCGTCTTCCCCAATATAATTGGCGATATAATGGATAATCCGGCTCCTTCGCGCAATATTCAATCATCATGTCATTCATCAAAAGCGGAACTTGAAGCTCTTTCTGCAATAAAGCGGCACAACCGGTATGATCCTCATGATAATGCGTCATCACAATTTGCTGAACTTCTAGTTGTTTAAAAAATGGGATAAACTCCTTCTCCAATGACTTTGCCCCTGTATCAATCAGTACGCCATCGAGGGAAAAACAATGGACATTTAGTTTTACACCTTGAAACGCGATGGATCCGTTGCCTATCTGCACTCCATTTACCGATTCTTGGGTAAAGTTTTTTTTAAACAGCATAGGTTCATCTCCCTCTAATCGTCCTTTTTTCATGGTAACACAAAATGAATACTCATTCATTGTTTTTTTTAAAACTCTTCTTAACTAAACATTTCGAAGGGTTTCATACTCCCAAAAGGGGCAGAGATGTCACCCTCTACCAAAAAGCTGTCGTTTAGGTAGCGTTCGACTTGAAGAACTCATTGTTATTGAGATTTTATGGGTATATTATCCGGCTATGGAAGGATAGAGTCAATTAAAATTCGGATGTTTGCATAGGGGTCTTTATTTCTATTGAGGTATAATTAATTATAGATATATGGAAAAATTTAATCACATTCGCTTCTTATTTCACGGTTAATTTCCAAATTCAGTTATTTAATAGATCCAATTAACGTTTTTTGCAGCAATTAAAAACTTAATCACTTACATTTTAAAATTCAGTATATTATAATTAATATAAGAAGTACGGTGGCTAAAGGTAAGTGTAATCCTTCACCTATTTAGCGTACAGGGAGGGTTACTTTTCTTTCATTATCATGACAATCAAAGTGGCAAAGCTGATCATCAATACCAGCGCCTCGAAGATGTCATTGGCAATACCTCCTTTCTTTCTGTAACATGGTCACGTGACAAGAAACGGAACAGGCGCCACCGCCCTTCCTGCTTATTTAGCTATAAATATACAACCATAGATACACATAAGAAACGTATGTTCTTATCGAAATCTATCAATTATAAAATATTTTTATTGGCCCTCGGTACCAAATACGAAGGCATTTCCTCTCTCAATCTCCATATAAAACTCATCGGCTTATTATCCATATGTTTCACATAATCGGCGGTTCCTAAAAATACAAATGGCGAGGTATATCCATTTTCTTTCTTATACTCTCTTACGAATAAAGCAATTTGATGATTTCTTTCGCGATGCTGGATATATCGTTTAGCTGTTTCACTAGTTTCCGATACTCGACTTTGTGTTTGCCAATGAAATAATCGCTCATTTATCGCGTAATCATCATAGAGAGTTGATGGAGAAAATTCTTTGTCTGATTTATTCAATGTTATAAAGAAAATATCGACGTTTTTATCCTTAAAATGTTTTACTCCTTCTCGAAAAGCTGGTGATTTCACCTCATTATAATAATCAAATGCAGCCATTATCTGCGAAGTTGTATACCTACAATGTACCTGTAATGGGCAAGAAAATGAAAAATCATTTTGGATCTCCATCGTCTCAATAGACTGATATAAATATTCGAGAATCGCAATAATCTCTGTTTTAAACGCAGGAACAGAAATTATTTTATGAATTCCCTCCTCAATGGATGATAGTCCTTCTTTTTCAGGAAAACCCTTATAAAAAGTATAATAAAGCATAGATAACATTATTTTTTCTTTATCATCGCTAACTTTTCCTTCCTTCACATAGGAAAGCATAAAACGAATTAATGTAGGCGAATTTATATGGAATAAGGAGGGAAGTCGACTTGTAATCATTTTTTCATTTTCACAATCGAATTCGGTGCTAATTCCGGCCTCTACGAGCATTCTACTAAAACTCCGATCACTGTTTTTACCATAAAAATTATATAATGATAGATGATAATGGTGAAGAAAGTTTGCTAAAGTTAGCGGTTTACCGGTGTCCTCCTCAAAATACTTCATCTTCGCGATAAGATTGCTTTTTGTATTTGCACTGCTTTTAATATTCCGCAAAATATAATCACTTGCTTGCTTTTCTAACTGGATAAAACAGCCTTTAGGCAAATTAAAAAATCCATTCTCTACATAATACTGAACAGAATGTTTTGTTTTTCCGAGAAGGGCTTTAAATTTTTCCTCAAAGTTATAGTTTTTATGGGCTTGGCCAACGAAATCTAATACGGTTAAACATTCCTTCTCTTCATGAATCCTTAACCCAAGTCCAAGCTGCTGTAAGAAGACAGTTAAGCTTTCGGTTGGTCGCAGGAATAGAATTGTATTTACTTCGGGAATATCAATTCCTTCATTGTAAAGATCTACTACAAATATAAATTTGATTTCCCCAATAACAAGTCTGTCCTTTGCGTCTTGTCTAATTTTCGCATTAACATTTCCATACAATGCAACAGAGGGAATACCCGCTGCATTAAAAAAATCAGCCATGTACTTCGCATGCTCTATCGAAACACAGAAGCCAAGACCTTTTACTTGGTCAATATCTGTCACATATTTATAAACACTTTTTACGATGTTATTGCTTCTTAATGAATTAGAAGTGTAGACATTTTCCAATTCTTTAATTTCATATCCCTTTCTGCTCCACTTTAATTTAGATAAATCAACAACATCACTAACGCAAAAATATTGGAATGGACTTAATAGTTTTTGATTAATAGCCTCAGTTAATCTCATTTCCGCAGCAATCGTTTCATCAAAATACGATAAAATATTTTTACCGTCCATTCGTTCTGGTGTTGCGGTAAGCCCTAATAATATTTTAGGTTGATAGTGATCTAATAATTTTTGATAAGAATCCGCTGCAGCATGATGAAACTCATCAATTATGATAAAATCATAAAAATCACTCGTTGTATGTTCATATAATCTTTTACTATTAAAGCTTTGGATACTAACGAATAAATGGTCCAATGATCCAGGTTCATAATTCCCCACTAACAGATCACCGAAATTAAAGTCCTTTAAAATCGCACGAAAAGTATCTAAACTTTGTTTTAATATTTCCTCACGATGTGCAACAAATAAAAGCTTTGCTTGTTGACGATGTTCCCGTTTAAAACGGCGGTAATCAAAGGCGGAAATAACCGTTTTTCCGACTCCGGTAGCAGCCACTAATAAGTTTTTCATCCTGCCATAAATATCCCGTTCTACTTGCAGCTTCTCTAATATCTCCTTCTGATAAAAATAAGGCTGAATATCAAAGGCAAAATGAATCAAGTTTTCATTCTGAGATTTGGATTTTGACAATGCTTTTGTTAACTGTTGGAGGTCTTCTTCACTAGAAGGATCAAATGTTCTAAACTCACTATCATTCCAATAGCTCTCGAAAGTAGCTTCAAACTTTTTGATAATATCAAATGAATCTTTCTCGGTTACTTTTAAGTTCCATTCCAATCCGGAAGTTAAGGCCGGGTTTGTCAGGTTGGATGAACCTATGTAAGCAGTGCTAAAACCAGTTTCTCTTTTAAAAGATAAGCTTTTGCATGAAGTCGTGTTCTTTCCACATCATAGGAAATCTTCACTTTCGTATTTGGTAGACTGCTTAGTTCTTGAATCGCTTTAAGATCGGTAGCTTCCATATAGGATGTTGTAATAACCCGAAGCTTTCCACCTTTATCTGTAAAATTTTTTAACTCTTCAATCATACATCTCAATCCGCTCCATTTTATAAAAGAAACAAGCATATCAATAGAATCGGAACTAACGATCTCCTTCTTCAATTCGCCAAGCATATTCGGCTCATAATTAGATCCAGTAAATAAGGAACTTTGAGATATAGATGTAACCGGGCGAATCACAGGAGTTTTTTGAATACTTGCAGTCGAATTGATTCGGGAGTAAATAGATGTTAATACTTCTGCCTCTTCTTCAATTTTCAATGCATTGAATTCTTGATCACCTAGATTCTCGCTTAAAATCGTTATAATTTCATTACATAGATTGATTTGATTTAACAATGCAACTTTATCATCATTTTCATTATCTCTTACGAATTTCAAAGCTCTTCTCGTTACATGAGAAATATAGCTTGAAAGCATTTTCCTAGCTTCTTCGACATCCAACTTTTCCTTACCTATCTCGAATGTTTGATTAGGAATTTGTTCAAGTTCCGTTTTTAATTTGTGCGTGATGATTTCTTCGTATATGCCTTGTTTGAGCACCTTTGAGGTCACCTCTTAAATTATGAATATATCATTTAATCTAACCATACTTTTTGTATATATTTAAAATAACAGAAAATATTGTAAATGTTAAATTGAAGAGTTAATGGCCGAAATTATCTTTAGTTGTTCATGATCATTAATTTGTTACATAGCTATATTAATATTACTTCATCCCTTTCATTTTAATATTTCGTATATTATAATAAGTATAAGAATACAATAAAAATGACCGATGATGTTCTAGCATCAACGGTCAAATAGCTACTCCGCAAGAAGTGTGGTGGCTAAATCGTAAAGAGTAACCCTCCCTTCACCTATTAGCGCAGGGAGGGTTACTTTTCTTTCATTATTAGGAATATCAAAGATGCGAAACTGATCATTAAAACCAGTGCCTCGAAGATTGTCATCGGCAACACCTCCTTTCTTGCTGTGACCTGGTCACGTGACAAGAAACGGAAAACGGTGCCACCGCCCTTCCTGCTTATGTAGTTATATTAATAATATTACACCGCCCACATCAAAAACATATGTTCTTATACAATTTTTTCATCTTTTCCAAAGACAACATTCAAGTAATGGATTGATAACTATCGTACAATTTCAAAGATCAGAAGCAGAACCGTTGTATGTTGATTATTCAAATAGATTTGTAGTAACAAGTTATTCTAATACTTTCTTTTTACGATCGAGTATATTACAATTACTATAAGCATAATTTAAAAAGAACGCCGATGTTCGAGCATCAGCGTTCAATTAGCTACTCCGCAAGAAGCGCGGTGGCTAAAAAGTGAAAGAGTAACCCTCACCCTATTTAGCCGTCAGGGAGGGTTACTTTTCTTTCATAATCAAGACAATCAATGATGCGAAACTGATCATCAAAACCAGTGCCTCGAAGATTGTCATCGGCAACACCTCCTTTCTTGCTGTGACCGGTCACATGGCAAGAAACGGGAAACAGGTGCCACCGCCCTCCCTGCTTATGTAGCTAAATTAATAATATCACAATCCCCATATCAGAAACATATGTTCTTATACAATTTTTTCATCTTAATACAAATCCTCTACTAACTATATGTCCATTGCTCTCAAATCCAAAATATGTATAATGAATTTTATCCCTTTATAGGTGATTCGCTCTCAATTTCATTGGGAAATATAAATGATCTTTAATAATTTCCCATACTAGTCAATGTCAATCGTCTCCCTACATTTAGGATAATTTACGCACCCATAAAACTGTTTTCCTTTATTTTTTCCGCTTTTTGCTGTACGTAAAACAAAGGGAGATTTACATTTTGGACATTTAGGCACTTCATTAGTATCTTCCAATTTTCCTAGACTGGTAGTTCCTCTTATAGTTGAAACAAATTGTTCATAGTTAACAATAGACTGTACCTTTTCTTGTACTTCTGAAATTGTATAAGCCTTTTTATTTGAAAATCGAATTAGCTTTAAGCCGGCTTCTTCATATAATCGATTAACAAATTCATCTCTTTTTATACGATCATCCCTAGCGTGGGACGTATCGTCTAGTTCAATTCCACATACGGGTTTCATCGATTGTGCAGAACAAATTAAGAAATCTACGTGTTTTTTACTAATTTTATTAAAATACGTTTGATGTTTACTTCTATCTTTTTCCGTTACAAAGAAGATGTCTTTCAAAGACACTTTGGGGCATATTGCGTATTGATTCGGAATTACTTGCGTTAATATTTTATAGAATGATAATTCTGACGGAGACAAAAAGTCGTCTCTAATGCCATAGGGAAATGCATCTAACGTATTGGTAGTTGTTTTACCACCTAAATTTATTCCAAACAACTGAAATAAATAACCTAGGCATCCCGGGTTGTTATTCGTCATGGATCAATCTCCTTTATACGTGACCAATTAATTAATTCGCTTATTCGGAATCCAAATATCCGTGTATCCGTTATCAATTGAGTATTGATAAAGTTGCTGCAATTTGTTAGCTGTATAAACTTGCATATCCTCTCTCAATTGAAACGAAGAAATGGTTAAAAAATGATCATTACGATCAATAAGAGCGTGTAAATAATCGGTATCTGCTAGTTTATCACTTTTAGAAAGGTTGCAACTGCTGCAGGATAGAACTAAATTCCATAATTGATCCGCTTGGACAAAGCTCCATGGAATAAAATGATCCACATGGACTCCATCCTTCTTTTTGATAGCTTTCCCGCAGTAAAAACATTTCCCATTATAAAAAGATTCCAGAACAGAATAAAACTGATCTAACGATGATCGTTTCGATACATTTTCCACTTTTAATAAAAGCTTTGTTGTATCCCCTTTTTCATTAAACTTTTCAAGAAACAATGCTAAATGATAATTCGTTAAGTAGGTTAATACTCTTTGGAAACGTTGCATAAAGGAATAAAATGAACCATTTAGTTTAACAAACTCTTTTTTATTATCAAAATCATAAATTGTACCATTTGTATCACCGTAAATAGCACCCATCACATTTAATTTACAACGTTTCTTCACTTTAGAAATAATATGTAGCTGAAGTTCACTTGAAAGTTTATCAAATACAAGTGTATTTGGTATTTGTTGCTTCGCTTGTGCCTCAAGTAAAATATGTTGGACTTCTGATTTCTTCCCTATCATATTAATTTGATTAAGATCATGATGAATAACAAGGTTCCAATATATTTTTGCAAAACTACTAAACAATTGATCATAGCTTAGTTCAAGGCTTGCATTCACGTTATATAAGTTTTCAATTATTGATTTGATAAGGACAAATTTATATGTAGTTGAATTCTTGGATTTAGGTGAAAAAATATAATTAAAACAGCTCCAAATATCTTTATCTGTTAGATACGATGATTGCATTTCACCTATTTGTAATTTATGACTCATAGCTCACCTTTTTATTTTTATTCTACTTCAATTAAGAAGATCTTTTCCGAAAATCCTCCTCTTTCTTTTGCCTTTTGTAAACGAATTTCCTCGACTTGTTCAATAGTTGCACCATGATATTTAGATAAAGCATGAATAACTTCCAAAAGATCGGCTAATTCTTCTATTGCTTCTTCATTGAATTCAGCATTCATGTACTCCTCTAATTCTTCTAGGCTTTTCTTCTTAAGCTCTTTAAAATATTCATTGTGTGCAAGCACTCTAGTAGAGCATTGTTTTCCAGTGTTTTCGATAATTTCAGGGATATGATCACGGACTAGTTTGTTATAGATAGGCATTTTTAACCTCCAGAAAAATTAGATAGTAATTGTTTGTACATGGAATGCTAATATAGAATTTTTTTAATAAGATAAGATAAAAGAAAAGTCCTAATAAGGACTATTTCTCCAAATATATTGCTAGATTTGCCTTTAGTTTTTGAATAAACTCATAAAATTCAATAAAAATTTCGAAATACTATTATCCTCGTTCTTCCAATGGAAGATTTGTATCCAATTGTAATCTAACAACTAATCTCAGCCAATCTTTATTCTTCAAACCTTCACTTAATTATATCGGATTTCCCAAGTTTCTTTTAATTCATTAAAGTAATTTTCCGCAATATTTTAAATTGTTTTTGTTCCTTCTAGGACGTTGGATTCCAATGAAATTGCAGAAGTGCCATCATTTTTATAACTAAAAACATAATTCCAAGGTATACCTAAAAATTTGTGACCTTTAAAATAATTTCTCTGCCCTCCGTATCTACCAGAGTAGTTCGTTTGAGCGATAATTGATTCCTCAACAGCTTTAAGAAATTCAATGACTTCCTGGTCACCTTGAATGGTCCTTTTCTGTTTTTCCGCTTGCTTCCTTACATAATAGTTTTCTAATTTATATGGTGAAATAATTTGCTTTGTATCAACGATTAAATCATCGTTTAATTTAAAAGGTGTAATCGATACACATTTAATATCAATATTGTTTTCAAAAAGCCATGTACGTACAGATAAGATTCTCTTATCGAATTCCTTCCCAACAATAATAATTCGTTGAATACCATTTAGCGTTGCATTAAGTTCATCCTCATCTTCCGCTTCTAAAAATTCCAATAATGATTCTTTTGGATTTAAATTTTCATGGTGTATCTCCACATATTATGTAAAAATATCCAATATATCTTGTGGACTAAGTCTGGCACAATAGGATGCATATTTTAACGCTTTGGAAATCTACGTTGCTACCAGAGGTGTCTCTTTTTACTTCGATAATCACGACATTGCCATCTCTATCAAGAGCAAGTAAATCTAGTCCTTCATTTACTTCGAATTTATCATATTCATGTCCAATAATTAATAGATCCTCACCAAGTATCTCAGGGCTTTTTCGAATCCATTCTTCAATATGTTGTCGTTCTTTTATATCATTGTCCGTAAAAGTTGTTTCAGATATTTCTATAAGCTTATTTTCTGTAGTTTCCAATCGATACAAAATTGCTACACTCCTTTGTTAATAATCATTTTGTATGATACTTAAATCCGTTTTATCGAAGTAATATAAGATGAGACTATTGGTTTCACTATATTTAATATAATTTCTTAATTTGTCCATTTATCAGAATTTAATATCAATAACTTGGAACGTCTTTTTGAAAAAGAAATAAAGCCTGTTATCAACATGATTTTCCCACTAGAAATAGCGAAAAAAAAACATTATAAGGTGGTGTTCGCATTTCGTTAAAATCGTGGTTCTGTTAAATAAGCAAATAATTAGTTCATGATTCTTCCTTCTATGATGCTCACATTGAAGTTTATAAAAAAGCAATGCCAACGATAGTCACTTGTGTCCCCTAAATTGTTTTTTACAATTCACCACATGACTCTAAAATCAATTTCGGAGTGGCTTGGACTTGCGATAATCAAATAATTATCATTAAAATTTTTAAATACGTAAAGTCCATTTTTCTTACCCACAATTCGCTAATTCTTCCAATGCATCCTGATTATTTGATAACCTCCGTGAATTAGTTCTACTCTTCTAAACCTTCTTGCTCTTTATTAGTTATAGTGAATTAAGGTAGTTTTTATAATGATTCAGTGCATTACTGTACATCCTATTTCCTCGGGTATCTTTAACTATAAATTTAGGAATAGAAAGATATTTTAGTTTTAATGTCTCTAACACTATAGGGTCAATAATGTTATACAAACTTCCGTCTATAACATTATATTCTATTAATTCTTTAGAAATAGTTTCTATTGCATTAGCATACTTTAAAATTGTTGATTCTGCTAAACTCGTATTTTCAGTTAACCACATAGTATAACGTTCTTTTCTATTCAATAGTAATCACTCTCTTTCGATGATTGATTTCAATATTTATCATTATAATTATTTATTTAATAAATACATTTTTCGTTTTTGTTTTCATCTATATTAACTAAGCTGATATTCGGACGTTAGTTTAATTGAAGACCATCCATGTTTTTGTCCTTTACTAAATTTCACACGAAGGTTAATTGATTCAAGATTTTTATGCCAAGAAAGAGTATTTTGAATTGCTGTAGGGGCTTTGGTGTAGACCTTTACCTCATCTTCTATTCTTGAATATTCTTTACAATAACTTACATTCTCATCATAGTATGTAACCGCCATCATGGCTTTACCAAGGAGATTTTCAATCCCCCTTTTTAATTGCTCCTGTGTAGCTATTTTTAAATATTCTCCAAGCTCTGCAGCAAGAATTTCTAAACTCTCCTTATGATTAATTTCCCCGGTTAGGAACTTTGTTTTTACTTCATTGACTGCCTGTTCCATAGATCCAACATTGAAGTAAATTGGTCCTAGGATTGTTCCTATTCCTGGATTCTTAGTAGTAATTTTATTGCTCTTTTTAGCAAGAGCTTTTAACGATATATTTTCTATTACGTATTCTTTATCAATCAATAAAATTAATTGTAGATCGCCAGTATCAAGTCGATCGTAAACGTAGTTTTCTGGAATTAACTCAATACTTTCTATTTTAAAAGTGTAATATTTTTGATGAAGCCTTTCACTTATAACGGAAATTATAGTTGATGTAGAACAATAAAGTTTTTTTAAAACATCTGGCTTAACTCGTGAATAATACTTACTTAATAACTCTACACATTCATCGGTTTCAACCTGAGTAACATTGGGAAATTCTTTTAGAAAATAGTAATATGTTAAAGCTTCGTGACACTTCCCAATTGCATTGCTACTATTCGTTGTTTGAAAATATTGATGTGAATTAAGTAAATCTGACATTTTTTCAATTGTTAAATAGTTTATCGATGCTATTTCAAACTCCTCTGGAAATTTTTCATAACTTGCTGCAAGTTTAATAGAAGAAATAGGACTACTTTCGAATTTAAATCTTAGTGTTAAAGCTACTTCTCCATATTTAATTCCAACCGTATTTTTTCCTGACTTATAAATTTGAATATCATTAAATTGAGGAGTTCCCGGGTTAAATTGTTCAACATAAACTTCATTTTCTGCTTTACCATAACTAGTTACTATATTAACGTCCTTTGTCATAAAAAAAACATTATATGCGTAAAAAAAGCTTTCACTTTTTTTGTTGTAAAAATCTGTTAGTAAGGCAAAGCACGATTCTCTTAGTCTGTATAAAAATGTTTCTCTAAATGAATTAATTTCATCCGTAAATTTTGGAAAGTACCCTGATACTAGCTTTTTTAACTCCTTTTTATCTTTTACATAATGTTCCCCTAATTTTATCTTAACAAGGTTAGATAGATAGTCTATATACTCTTTTTCAAATACCTGATTAAATATTTCTTGTAAAGTATTAGATAAAAAATATTTAGAAAAGAAACTTTTTGCTCCCGGATTTTTCGGTTGAATTCTCCCCCCTTTTTTAATCAAAAAAAGATTAACCGATATTTTTTTATTTTTACCAATATACAATACTAAGTCATTAGAATGATCGGGAATATCTGTTTCGAATTTAGAAATTACAGACTCAATATTCGGAAACATATTTGTTATAAAATTTACAGTTTGACTAACTATTAAAGGTAAAGAATTCATTGGCTCTTTTTTTATGTATTGTTGTAAAGCATTATAAACCGATTTTACGTGGTTATCTCCCATTAACTTAGGGTTCTTTTTCATAAATTTCACCTCTGTTTTATTATAACTTACATAACAATTTCTGTTAATTAATGTTTATAAGATAGAAAAAACTGGCCTTGTCCTAATAGAGATGATAGAATAGTATTAGATTATTATTTCTTGGGAGGTATGAACAAAAGTGAAAATTGAAGAAAGAGGACGCGCTAAATACCGCCCTTTAAAAGATTATGATACCAAAAAGATAAAACAACTTTTACTTGATAAAATAAATGAGGAAGAAGAAACAATACAAAATATAAAAACTGATAATCAACTCCCCATACTTGATTATCGTGAGGATAAAATAAATATAATAAGCTTGTTTTCCGGATGTGGAGGTTTAGACTTAGGAGTTGAATTAGCTGGATTAATTGCATCGATTGGAGAAGAAAAAGCACTTGAGGCTTTTGAAGATCAAGAATGGTTTAATTCCATTAGAAAAGAGAGTATCTTTCATACTATCTATACAAACGATCTTTTCAAAGAAGCAAACGAATCCTACAAATTAAATTTTCCTCCAGTATTTCAACAACAACTTGATATACGTCAGGTAAAGGAATTTCCAAAAGCTGATCTTGTACTCGGAGGATTTCCTTGCCCTGGTTTTAGTGAGGCTGGTCCAAGGTTAATAGATGATAAAAGAAATTTCTTATATATTCATTTTATTAGATGTCTTTTACAGTCTAAACCTTTTGCATTTATTGCGGAAAACGTAAAGGGTATGCTGACTTTAGGCAAAGGAGAAGTAATAAAGCAAATTGTGCAGGATTTTGCTTCAGCAGGCTATAATGTAAAATTTAAGTTGGTAAATGCAAGAGATTATGGTGTACCTCAATCAAGGGAAAGGGTTTTTATTGTTGGTATTCGTGATGATTTAGATTTCGAATATAAACATCCTGTCCCCACACACGGAAAAGGAAAATTGCCTTATGTAACATTAAAGGATGCTATCGGAGATCTAGAATCAGATCCAGGTGAATGGTTTGAAGGTGGATTTTCGCCAATATACCTATCACGTAATAGAAAGAAAAAATGGAGTGATCAAAGTTTTACTATTCAAGCATCTGGTAGGCAAGCCCCACTTCATCCAAGTGGACCCGAAATGAAAAAGCTAGGACCAGATAATTGGGTACTTCCCGGAGATATATCCTTACATCGCCGCTTTTCTGTAAAGGAAATTGCAAGAATACAAACCTTTCCAGATTGGTTTGTATTTTCAGACGGAGGAAATATGAATGTCCAAAAAAACAATAGATTAGACAAGCAATATAAACAAATCGGAAATGCTGTACCTGTTAGTTTAGCTACTGCAATGGGATTACCATTAGCTAAATGGGCAAAAGATAACATCTATTTAATTAGACAAGATTCTTTAATTTTAAAATGAAAATATATCCTTTTGGTCTTACCACTAAGGTAAGGGTTTTTTATCAAATTTCTTCTAACCTTTTGAGACACAAGTAAAGTAATATAGACACTAATTAGCCCGTTAGTAATTAACTAACCACTAAAAGGATGGCTTGAAAAAAGTACAGAACTTTATTCATTGCCAACATTTCACTAACTAATGAAATAGAGGAACTCATGAAATTAATTTAAAATGAGAGTATAATAAAAATTTCAGCCCGTAACTATCCAATTATACGGTTTACTTTTCTAGAATTATTATTTAAATTTTTTCCTTTGTAAAATCCCTTGAACATTCTTCATCGGTCACTTGCAAAAGAGCTGGACATTTTAAATCTAGCAAATGCACTAGCAAAAATCATTTTTTGCTAGTGCATTTTTGATTAAAATATTATTCTTAACTCCTTAAGTTAATCAAAATTCGAAACCACTAAGCATATTAAGAAAAAGCTATAATTTTTTCTTCATTTTTTATTCCAAAGTAACCTATCTTCTCATCAATAAGTAAGCTTCTATCTAAATATAAATTCCAATATTCACAAGACGTTTCCGGAATATGCGAACAGTTATAACAAGCTGCACCGTTTAAATTATTAACACCTTGTCCTTGAGTCTTTCCAAGCTCTGTACAAACTGGGTCGGAACTGCACCATTTTGCATTATTTATAGCCTTGTCTAAAAGATGGAAAAACTTCTCTTGTAATCCCAAGCGTACAAGCCCGCCTAAGGTGCCCTCCGAATCTCCCGCAGAAATATAGATTAAAACACCTGTCTGTCCCTCATCTAAGTAAAGCCTTTCCCTAATCGCCGCACGATTATAACCACAGATATTTGCAAGTTCATCAATTATAAAGTGAGAGAGTGTGTGCAACATTATATTCCTTGGTCTGAGAATAGTATCATCTCGATGTTCTATATGACCTACTCGTTGAAGATAATGTTGGAAATAATTCATTACCTCTTGAGACTCCCATTCACCGAGTTTTTTGGAATTCAATTGTAAAAAGATACCCTCGCCATATACCTCATTTACAGGAAGCCATTTTTCGATAATACCATCATAATCCCTATAAAGGGAAGGATAGTAACTACTGTAGTCATTACCATTTGTGTTTTTATAATCTTTCCGATCGAAGCCATATAAAGCAGTTGTTTCTTTCAATTTTAGTACTCTTGAAATACGTTCTAAATATGAGTTATAATAATTCTTGTTGTTTTCTGGACTATCTTCATAAATCCATTCGGGTTTAACTTTTAGTTCTTTTGAATTTACTGCAGACGTTAGCTTTTCAAATTCTTTTTGTTTAATCAATAGACCTGGTTTTTCTAGCTCCTCGTCCGTGTATTCAAATTCTTCCCTAGCTTCTACATACATCAGAGCTTCTTGAATATCCTGATCAGTTATCTCTTCCTTCAACTCAAATCTAAGATTTGTTCTTATAAACTGAATTTTTTTCTCTATATCTTCTAAAAAAGCCAGATTTGTTCGCAATAAATACTTAGCTGGAGATTGAATTTTTGATACAATCAGATCGACATTCTCGCTATAATTTCCTGGTATTGCTAGAGCGCTAATTTTTTTTGCCATATAAACGCTAATAGAGTTTCTTAAAATTGCCACTGGCACGGCGGAACATTCTTCTTTTTCTTCTCCACACCATGGACGTTCACCTTCACAAGTGTATTTTTGAGATCCTATTTTATTTAAGGTATCTCCTAAAACGCTTGTTTTCTTTTCACCATCATATGAAGATGTAACCCCTTGTAACCCACGGCTCTTTGTACATCCTTCACATTCAATTCTCCAGGAGTCAAGCGTTGTACCCCCACTCATACGTATTCTTAAATTGCCTTGACAAGTAGTATTTTCATCACCATGTACCCACTTACGCCAAGGGAAATCAGATAAATGACCATTCTCACAAACTACGACAAAAGGAACTTGTTTATAATATTTTTTTGTTTTACATTTTGGACAATCTAAGTATACTGAGGTTTGATCAAGCTCTAATTCTCTTAATGACTTACACGAACTACAATAATGCCATCTTGGAAAGCGCATTAAAGGCATGACTAGCCCACTGTTTGGAATAACTTCCATAGCATTTCTTGATATCTTTCTAAATTCTGGCGGAGTGTAAAATTTATCTACCTTTAAGATTGATTTTAGACGCGGCTCATTTACCGCAAACTCTTCAATATTTTTTGCTTTATTTCCTTTAGAATCTCTAAACCAGAGATCTAAAGAGCCTACAACAGCTGTTTCACCTTCAGGGCTAATTACTAATGCACCTGGTCCTTCTGTTCCGACCAGTTTAGAGCGTCTCATCGGTAAATATCGCATTTAATCATCGTCCTCCCAGACAAATTCGTCTTCCTCTTTTTCTATTAAAACAATAGAACCTCTACTTTCAACATCTACACTTCTCAACGTATTAATTACAGGAATACTGCCAGCATATTTTTCACCGTCACTTAAATTTCCAGCTTGATACATCAAACCACGTTCTGTATCAGAAACTCGCCAAGTTTCATAGCGTCCTTGTAAAATTCCATCTATGAACGCCTTAAAGCTATCTTTCCATACATCCAATTGATCAAAATCGATTAATTCTACTCGGTTTTTAAATCTTTTGCGAAAAGAATTGAAACGGTCATCTTTTATAACTCGTTTTAACTCTTTACTTGTAGGATAGTTTGCTATTTGCATATCCATCCGTTGACGTAAGAATCCGATTAGCACGCTTGTCAACCCTCGCTCTAGGGAAGCCGTAGAGAAAGGCGTTAAACTTGTTGTTTCTACCTGTGCATAAAGTCTTTGATGATATTCATTAAAGTGTTCAAAATGGGATTTATCGCGCGAGTTTTGATTAGAATATACTGTTATAATTAAACCCGGTCTCTCGTTAGGTCTTCGCCCTACCCGACCGCTTACTTGAATATATTGGGCTGTCATTTTAGGCTGGCTGACGATGCCCATTATTGATAAACGGTCAATATCGACGCCTACTTCAATAATATTTGAGGCTAAACATGACGTAAGAGCCTTTGTGCGTCCTTTACTATCTTTTGTAGTATAAGGAACATTCAGGTCATCTATAGTTTTAGAGATTTCGTTACTTTGTTTTCGGGACGTTAATTCTAATGGTGCCCCTAAAAATCTCCTATTACTAAATCCTTCTCTCTTAACTAACGCATCAATATACGTTGGAATATCGCTATTAAATAAATTTAATCCGGCCCCTAAATCTTTTAAGCTATTATAAAATGAAAGCAGTGTCCAAAATGGATCCCTATCATCTTCATGCAAGCTCTCCACTTTCTGTAAAATAGCTGAATACGTCATTACTTGTGCCATCAAAATACGCACCCTTGATGTAAAAACACCTACATACTTTCGACCGGGCTTTGGTTCCCCACTCTCATCAAAGGCCACTTTGGAAAAGAACGAATCATCAATGTCGACACCTGGGCTTGGGAACAGTCTTGCGTTTGTTCGTCCAAATAGGCATTTAGCTTGTTCCTCAAACTCTTTAATAGTTGCTGTTGCCGAAATAATTTTAGGCTTAACTGGTACCCTCCCACGATCGTCAATGCATAATTCCTCTATTAATACTTCATAAAGACCTGCAAGCGTCCCCAATGGTCCTGAAATTAAATGTAGTTCGTCCTGAACAATAATTTGTGGTGGTGATACAACTCGCACCCCCATTTCATTTAAGCCAAATAACTTTCTAGCTTCAGGTTGCCATGTTAATTGAACAAACTTATCGATTGTCCCAATTAAAAAAGTCGGTTGTTTTTCATAAATTGTATCATCTACGAAATAGACGGGAATTTCATCATGGAAATTACATTGTTCATCCGGGCATGCCACTATTAAGTTGTTATTTTTATTTTTAAATCCAATTACCTTGATCTCGTTGCGATTTGCACCTTTTCCCTGCACTTGTACCTTTCCTATTTGACAACCACACCAAGGGCATCTTGTTACTACGAGATTCTCAGGACCTTTTGACTTACTCATAGCATTTACTAGTCTTAACGCTTCTTTATTGGTATTAGGTGAAGTTTTTGATCCTACCCAAATTCCAATAGAATAAGGTACACGACCGAGGTCCTTTTCATTTTCTCGACGTACATATTCCATTGCACATATTAGTCTAGATGCACGCTGGAACTGGTCAGCTGTTAACAAACGTAAAGTATAACGCATTATAATATCTACACCAGCATCAGTAGGATCTATCAAGCGTCGGTAAAACATTTGAAATGCTGCAACGCCTAAATATGCCTCCGTTTTTCCGCCTCCAGTAGGGAACCAGATTAAATCAACTATTTCACGGTCTAAGGAATCCTTTTCTACTAAAGATTGGATTGATAATAAGAAAAAAGCGATTTGGAAAGCGCGCCAGCTATTATCACACGAGCTTAAATCGCTCATACTTCTTGTTGAATCGGCAAATGTTTTTTCGAATACTAGTTCTAATCCATTATCTCGTTTTTCAAAGTAAGCTTTACGTGGTATTTTACCATTAATTTGTTGTAATAAAATCGCTTGGTTAGCCATTTTGAATGCTGTGAGTACCTTAGGATTTTTCAATAATTCTAGTCCTTTTTTTATCCTGGTTAAGCTTTCCTTACAAAATTTCAAATTAGTTACTGCAGCTTTTTTTAATTCTTTTTGCAGGCTTTGTGTTTCTTCCTCGCGCTCAGCAATCCAATCTTTATAGCCTGTCACTAAAGGATGCAAAATTTGAAATAACTCATCATAGTTTTTCACATTCATTAAGGCTTGCATTTCGATTCTCAAATTTACTTCTTTGCCCTCAATATTCAACGTGACATCCGGAGTCATGCTCTCCGTTTCATATCTTGGAATAAATGTAGAATTAATTTCTGATATGTTTTTAGCGTATTGATTCCAAGTAACTGAACAGTAATGACCAATTGAGTAATTAGATTTGTATCTGAATAATAGCTCGTTATTCCACTCATTTTCAGTTAAATCTAAATTACGCTGGAAAACCTTTGGGTAATTTAAAAAGCTTCCTGTAGGAGCAGTAATAGTTAAATGAGATTGAAACACTGTAAACTCGTTTAAATTATGTCTTGCAGGAGGCTCTGATACATTTAAAACAGTCACTGTTAATAACGTATATTCCTCTTTTGCACGATATTGAATGTGTAATTTTAAGCTGATTCTTTCGATTCTATTTTTTGTGTTGTCATAAATATGAAAGGGAAATTGCTTTACACTAATACCTTTATTAAGATTAAATTCCGATAGTTTAATCTCTTTTTCGGCGAAAACAGATGTACGCAACCACCAGTATTCATCAAATTTGTAATGTTTTTCTTTGCCATTGTTTTCATCTTTGTGAATAATGTCTGCATAGATTTTATGTTTTTCATATATCCCACCTTTAAACTTAACTGTAAATGCTTTTGTATCCCTAGATAAGCAAAATGTCATTCCCATACTTGAAGGCATTGAATCTTTTTGTTGAATTTTAGGTGCAGCATCGTCTAAACCTGACTCCTCGTCTATTTCTTCTGCATTTAAGTTATCTAAGTGATCATAAAACTCTGCTTGTTGCTCATCGTTAATCACGTCAATTACTAGCTCGTCTTCTTCAGGCTCATTGTTTTCAAGGATCATAGGGTATAGCATACCGGCAGCATACCTTCGAGAAGGGGTATCTCTTTGGATAACTTCCTCCTTTAAAGTTGCCTTATTCCAATAATAATTAGTATTTAAGTCATCAAAATTATAAAATGTCGTATTGCCAATAACGTTTAAAGGTTTTGTAGCATTTTGAATGTTACTAGGACCTACAATTTCTTGTTCAATGGCATCAATAATTTGTTCACGATTATATAAAGATATTTCTAACTTTTTATCCACGTTCTACACCTCAACCTTTTATAATCTTCAAAGTTTCATTTTCTGGGGTAAAATATGTTTGCTTCGAAATTCTTTTTATTTCTACAATATTAAAAAATGCTCCTTTAAACTCTTTTGATCCAAATTTATAAAATCCGTTCTCATTGATCACATTTTCTAGATCCTTATCCAACTCATCCATCAAGGATTGGGAAATATGATGACCGGCTGAAATATGTGCGCTAAGAATTTCAGTAGCTGCATTTAATATTTCTTTTACCTCCTCCGTATCAAACTTAAAAGCTAGTAATAACTCATTTAAACAAGAAGGCTTAATAGAATGAATACTCATCCAATTTTTAATATTATTTTCTTTAGCAACCGAGATTCTATAACGCTGCATTAAAATCTTAGAAACCCTCTCAATCCCTTTCTTTTGCACATTGAGACGTAACCTTTTCTTCCATTTTTCTAGACTCTCTCGATATTTATCGGCGGTAATGCCCATAAGATTATCTGCCTCTTCTCTAACTAAATTTGAAGCATTTTGCTCTCGGAAAATTAATAAATCACCTGTATATAAATCATTAATTTTCTCTTGAGTTACCTTTAGGGAATCTCTATCGATGACATTTACTTTTTGTCTAAGAGGCAAGAAAATATAATTGTCGTGGGATATAGTTACTAATTTAACCTCTACTTTTTCTTCTAGAGGAATATTTTGAATGTTTTCAAACTGGCTAATTAATGCTTTTTCTGATTTTTTTATTATTCCTTTCGTAAAGGTTTCTTTAAAATCTAAGCCGGAAAATCCTTTATCAAAGGTAATATTTTTATAGATTGTATTTATTAGATGGCTATGATTAATTAAGTCCAAAAAACTTTTCCTTTTTGCCAATCGATTTTCGAAACAAGAATATCCTACAAATATAGTTTGATTTGCATAAAATACTGTAGAAAACTTGCTATCAAAATAACTGGGAGTCCCTAAAAATATAACTACATCTGCAAAAACTCCTAAATCCAAGAATTCTTTATCTGTAATTGCTCTATACATGGTGCCATTAATTTCAATATATTCACTTGATAATTTTTTCTTAGTTAAAAAATAGGTGTTTTTCCAAGAAAGGTGCTTCTCTTTAATTAATTTCAACAATGCGTCAATATAGGCATTATTTTGCTGTTTCCGTAATACCATTATCAAATCTACAATAGGTTGTATATTTTTTTTGAATAAGTCTGTATAAATTCGTTTCTTTGTTAAAGTAAAGTACTTCACGATTATGTCATTATTCTCTTTAAAGTAGGTCCTATAGCTTTGTACAGTGCCAACTACTTTGCGACATACTTTAATGAATGCCTCAGTTTCTTCTAACAGAAGTTGATCATGTTCATAATACTCCATAACTTCTTCCTTCAGTTCTTTCAAAGAATACATTAACTTCCCTATGTGATCTTCTTCAATCCTTACAAATTCTATCTTCACTGGCGAGGAAAATAATTTATTTGCTAGATCCAAATTTGCTCTTCTATTACCATGCAAAGATTTCGACTCCCTTTGGTATTTCAATTTGATTGTTATTCATGAATTCCAAAATATCTTTATTTAAGCATTGACCTTTATCCATCAAAAACTCTTGTTCAATTTTGAATTGAAGATCTTCAATTTTTTCATTTGATTCATGCAGGTCAGCGATAAAAATACATTTTTGTTGCTTAAATTGATCCATCATCCTAAGTGACCTGCTACTACCGACAAATATTATCGTTGATTCATTCGGAAGAAGTGAAAGTTGATTTTGTTGAATAAATGAAAAATTTTTAAAAGTGCCTTCTGTGCCATCATACAACAGTTCGTCTAATAGCATGTATCCTTCATTAATTTCTAGCTCAATTACAGATATATTATCTATCCATTCTTTCTTATTAGCGTATAAGTATGTTTTTGGGATATTTTGCATCATTAACAAATTAAGATTGTACTCAGAATATAAATTCTTTAATTTAATATTATTAGTTATATTCTCTACATTGTTTACTCTTCTTTTATTTCTAACTTCAGTTACTTCATTGTCGTAAATTCTTATATAATCAAACCATCTCGTTTCCGGTATATAGTTAATACAGTTTGTTCGATCTTTTACCACTATGGCTTTCGTATCTGTATTTGGAATTTTGCTAACTTCTAAAACAGAATGCGCTACCCAATCATTACCACTTTTATAAAGGATTCTTTGACCTTTTTTTAAACTAAGATACTTCCTTAATAATGTTTCTTTAGATACGTTCCTGAAATCGTAATCAATAGCTCCAAATACAAAAAAATAAGAGAACAGTAAATTAGAAGGCAAGGATATAAATAATTTAATAGGTTGTTTGGTTTGTTTTACAAAGTTAGCCAATTCTATACTAAATTTCATCCAGTCTTCTAGGTGTACAAATTCATTTGAAAAATTCCTATATTTCAAGCTATTTAGTGGCATCATCATCATTTCACCTTCAATTTAAATTAAATTCAAGCTGTCTAATAAATCATTTCTAAAAACCTGATAATTAGTCATCTATATAACTCACTTGAAAAATCATATTGTCAAATTTAAATAATTATGAACTTCTTAAATACACAATCCTATGTAATTTGTAATTTCCCCCAATTACCCTTTAACTTCTTTTTTTGTTTCGATAAAGTCAATATTAAATTTAATTATGAGAGTTATACAAGAAGAGCCAGCTAACAATTTAGCTGAACCTTCTTGTTTTTATTTAGTCCATTACAATATAACTATTACTTTCTGGATCTCTACAAATCGTTACTTTACTTAATTCGTCTATGTCCACTTCTTCTTGTCCCTGCTTATCAATTCGATCCTTCAATCTATAAGCTTTTTGTAATTTTTTCTCAAAGCTTTTTTGACTTACATCCAGAACTATTGAATGATCATTTTTAAATAAAACTTCTACTCTTTTTTTATTCACATACTTATGATTTTTATATTGTCCAAGGAATAACCAGACACAATTATTGTTTAAAGGTGACATAGTTGGAAAGCAATATATGCTTTGTTTTTCACTAATCATAATTGGAGTCATTGTTGTATTTCCTAAGAGATATTTAGCACCATCTGTTGCGCCACGATAACTAGAAGCATGATTTAGTAGACTAAAATTAATTATTTCAATTGGTCTCATATTTACTAAAAATACACGCTCAATTTCAATTACGATAGAGAGTAGATCTCCGTATTCATCGTATTTTGGAATGATAATGCAAGTATCCGGATTCGTTACGTACTTGTTTAACTTCTTCATTTTCGACACTCCTTTAGTATTAAAATCTTACATTTTCAACTAAAATAGAGTATACTAACCTTACGTTGGTATACTCCAACGTCCCAAAACCCTTAGGCACCGTCTTCCCGGACAATGTTACCTAAGGGTTTTTTATAGTTTGTTTCACATTTCCCTCACCCCCTTTGATTTTCAAGCCATTTCACTATTTCTTTTATATTTTTCTTGTCTTTTGCTAGATAAAAGTATTTTTCTCTTCCCTTTTTTGATCCTTTAAATTGTTCCCAATCTTTATTCGTCCTTTTCCAATTTACATTTCGGATATTTCTCATTCTTTCTTGCAATTTGATTTTCCGTTTTTCTATTGGAAGATGGTATAATCCCTTATTTGAATATAAAGCAACACTAATCAATACCGGGAAACTTGCAAGCATAGATTCATGGTAATCCCCTATGGAATGTGCTGGATAGAATTCGAATAATTGATCGAACCAGCCAATAATCAATTCGGAGTATTCCGCCAATTCGTGAGAAAGGTTGACATTTAACTCAAGCGAACTAGATGCAATATTACCTGTTAGAAAAATAGAAACCAATTGTCTTAACTGTGACAGTGATAATAACTTTTTATTTCCGGGTCTTATAATTGCCTGTTTTTCTGTTTCCACACCTGCTGTTTTAAGTAATGCATGGTGTTGTAATATATAGTTGGTTATTTGATTAATTTCATTTCTCGAATCAAACTCGATTCTTTTTGATAAAGAAACTTTTTTTCCTTTTGTATTTAGGTCAATATAAAGTTGATCGGACTCAAGTTTTGTCAGTCCTTCAAAAATTTGAAATGCAAATTCGGTTTCTTTTAATGAATACATTAACATAAATGCTTTCTTTGCTTCTTCATCATTATCGCTTTTTATGGCCTTTGCAATCATGTCATCTAATTGCAATAAGGCTTTAATTCTTTTCGATCCATCTATTATTGTAAGTTTTTGCGGCTTTTTCTTACCAAGCTGAGCTTTATCCACACTCGCTACAATTGGCGGGAAATATACTTGTTGTTTATGTGCATTTTCAAAAATATATTTTTTTATCGATCTTACTTGGGATTGCCTGACCTCTTTAAACACGAGCCTATCCTCAGCAAACATACATTTTATTTCTTTCAAAGAATAAGAAATAATGGTTTGTCTCTTAGTAAAAATTTCATTAATGATCATAATTATTTCCTCTCTAATTCTAATTTGGAAAGAAAAATTAAAGATAACTTTTGAATAGCAGTTATGCTGGAATGATTTTTAATTCTACCTGATGTTGGATCATAGAGGTGGGTAAAAAGAGGATCAGTGTGCTTCCAAGTGCAGTGTTTTTTTAATGCTATAAGTTTTTCAATAGCTTCCATATGTGTGGTAGACTGATTTCTTGTAAGTTGATAGACTGTATAAGCCAAAGCTATTTGAATACCTGTTAATCCAGAAACATACTTTTTCCTATTTTCCATTTGACGTGGAAATAATCTTATCCACATTTCAAAAAAAGCTTTTGATATTATTGGAACGTCCGAAGGTTTACAATTTCGAGGATATGCTTCACCATTCTTTGCCCCTAATACACCTTCAAATAAAGCAATTAAGCATCTTCGCATAATAGCAAGTGAAGTAACTGCAGAGCTTTGGTTTGTGAGTCTTGAAAGTTTTTGTTCAATTTCTAACTTATACTCTAATTGACTTGCTAGATTTCTTGTCAATTCATTGTACTCATCTCTATGATCATACTGAACAATTAAACCGACGTGGGCTTCTTTCCTTTCAGTATTCGTATCTGTAAATAGCTGCCTTTCCTCTTGTTGCGAAAGATTTAAATAAATTTGCATTGCAATAGGATAATTCTTTAATTTATCTATGTATGTTTGAATTTTTTCCGCCTCATCAAAGTTACCAAACTCTTCAGCAGATTCTTTTTTTGAATTGAGATTACTGATGGCACTTAGGAAAGCCTTCGCCCTATGTTGTCCGTCCAAAATAAAAATCTTGCTTCCCGGATCAAGTATCCAACCTTCATTCGTCTCTTTAATCCCTGATCTACTTGAGAAAATGAAAGGAGAAAAATAAAAGTCTTCATTTTTTTCAATACATTTTAATATATATTCTCTAATTTCAAACCTTCTTTTAGGGTCTAGTTTTCTTTGAACTTCATGATCTACCTCAAAATTGGCTTCTAAAGTTTTGAATGGCAATTGGGTAACTAATACCTTTTTACCAAATTGCATGTATGGATTCCCATTTATTTTTGTTAATACACCTACATTTGACATATTTTGCACCTTCTTTCGAATTATATTATAAACGCATATAGTTAATTATGTCTATTATTAATTTCAATGTTCCGATTATTTCTTATTCTTTGATATATTCAAACAAGTTAAGTATTTATAACATTGACAAAAGTATTTAAAAGAAGTATTATTAATTTTTTATCTATTTTACAAACAAAAGACGCACAACATCCAATTTAATGTTGTACGTCTTTTACATTTTAATATTTGAAACTAGCTCTATTCCATCTTGCTTAACTTACTTCAAAAAGTAGACTTTGCTTTCCCTCTATCTAAATAAACTTGTTTCCTTGTACTCTCCATTACTTTTAAAAAAAGGTATGAACCAAAAAGCTTATACTTTCTCTTATTGTACTATCTTTTCTCGTACTTCCTGAATTTTCATTAGTTCTTTCACTTTCTGATCAATTCTTTCAATTTCAACGGCTGGATTTTTCCACCAATTACGACTCCAAATTCTTTCTATGATCCAACCACGATTTTCAAGAAATCTTTGTCGGTAAACATCTCTTTCTTTAGCATTAGAAGAACTATGGTACATTGCACCATCACATTCAATGCCCAAGATATATCTTGACGCATCATTAGGATGTACAATAGCTAAATCAATTCGATATCCTGACATTCCGACCTGGGTTGTTACTTCATATCCAAGGTTTCTTAATTGAGTATATACTTGTTCTTCAAATGGTGAATCAAAGTGTAATTCCATTGATTGGACTTGTGTGTTAACATTTTCATTGATTTCTTTAATTACAGCCTCAATTTGATCTGATTGAGATTTGGAAACTGCCCTTGCATATTTCAAATACGATTTAAGTAATTTAGGGCCAATTTGGGCAGTACCTGCAACGTTTAGCTCTTCAGGTTCAATGCTAGAAACAATTACAATTCCTTCTTTAGCCCTTGTAATTGCAACATTTAATCGATTTTCCCCACCCTTTTGGTTTAACATTCCAAATCGATTATAGATCTTACCTTCTTCATTTTTGGCATATCCAATCGAAAATAATATAATATCTCTTTCGTCACCCTGTACGTTTTCTATATTTCTCACAAAGATTCTTTCATCTAAATCCCTTGACATCATTTGATGATATGCAGCGGCTAACTCTTCATCAGTACCGGTTGCTTTTTCAATTATATCTAATATTTTCGTTTGTTGCTTTGCATTGAAGGTAATAATACCGACAGTTTTTCCGGGTTGTTCAATTAAAATATCCTTTAATGTACTCACTACTTCAATCGCTTCGACTTCATTCGATTGGTTTATCCATCTTCCATTGTCTACTTTTTTCCATTGTAATGCCGGCGGATTTTTAAACGGAACGACATTTGGTGCAATTTGAACATATCCATTATAAAAAGCATGGTTTGAGAAGTTTATAAGCTCCTCGTATTTGGAACGATAATGCCATTGAAGAATCTTCTCTGGAAATCTTCTTTTTGCTAGGTTTAATAAGCTTATTGACTCATCAATGTCATATTGCTCATCTTCATCCTCATCGTTCGAGAAAGAGGATTGAAACATATTAAATGGTGGTAGCTGTTTTTCATCTCCTGCAATTACAACCTGTTTAGCACGATAAATAGATGGGATCCCACTTTCAACGGTACATTGTGATGCTTCGTCAAATATAACTAAATCAAATAACCCGTCTCTTAATGGAAAAATAGATGAGACAATCTCCGGTGAAACTAGCCAAACTGGCAAAATATCTTCTAGGCCATCTTCAGCAAATTCGTTTATCATCTTTCTTAAGGACCAAACTCTACTTTTCTTCCCTACTTGATGTTTGAGTTCTCGCATTCTTTTTGGATGACTTGTTTGGACTTTTTCTACATTTTTTGAAAGAGAATACTTTAAATATTGAGCCGCTATGTCTCTTTTTTCATCAATAAGCTTCGCAAATGATCCTCTAATTCTCGCAAATTCATTTGTTGACACCTTTTGCACTTGTGGATATTTTTTTTCCGTTAGATCTATCCAATGAACGTATGTTGAGTTTCTTAATAAATCAGTCCAAAATTCGGATAGGGTACTATCGGTTTGCGGGGTTTTTTTCTGTAATTCGATTATCACTTCTTTCTCCAAATCTGAACTGTTATCCCAATAACGATCCATCTGTTGAAGTTCTTCAAAATCTTGATGTATATATTCTACAATTTTATCGAGATCGGATAACGGGATATCTCCTTCTGATATACGATTTTTAAATTCTTCAATTTTCGCATCACTAATGTACCTTTTTAACTTGTCAATTTCTTCGGCCATCATTTTTGTTTCTTTGCCTAATTTATGCATAATTATTAAGGATTTCTTAATTTTAATCCATTCTGTTGATTTTGTTCCTTTAAATTTTTCTCCTTCAATTAATTCTTCAATAATGGATTTACCTGAAAAAGTTGTCCATAACCACAACCGAAGACCTTGCATGGTTCGTTTATTTTCATCATCTAAATCCAGGTAAACTTTATCGAGCTTATTTTGAACTAACCAAGTATATGCAGGGGTAATTTTCTCATAGTCTAAGGAATTTAAATATTCCACAGCATATTTGGCTTTTTGAATTAGATTATTCAGTAACTCTACCGCTTCAAGCTTATCCTTTATTTCTAAATTAGCAAACGATTTGCGATCTTTTAAAGCATACTTTTCATCGCCAAATTGTTCAAACCATTCCGCGTATGTGTATACTCTTTCTAAAATATCGGCTAACAGTTCCTTGTTCAAGTGGGGCAATACTTTGCTCACATCAATGATTTGTGTCTTATCATCCACTGGTGTTGCATATCCATATAAATCGTACAAACGATAACCAAAATCCTGATATTCATATAATGCATGAGCAATATTATTCAATAATTCTTCTTGCGTTGACAACTTTTTTGAAGTAGATTTCAAATGATCTATTGCTTCTTCATTAGTTACTCGATTTTGTTCAAGATCAGATCCGATTTTTGTATATAATTTCTTCCGATCATTTTTTTCATCATGAACAAGTGCAATATGATTACTTAATCCTAATCCATCTAGTCGCTGATAAATAACATCCAGTGCAGCACGCTTTTGAGAAACAACTAATATTTTCTTTTCTTGATTGAGCGCATCAGTAATCAAATTAACAATAACTTGAGATTTTCCAGTACCAGGTGGGCCATGAACAACGATACCTTTTTCACTACGTGCTTCATTCAAAATTTCTTCTTGAGACCCATCTGCTTGTAATAAGTTTAATATATCGGGATTTTCAGTTTCAGAATCTACAACATGGTTATCATTTTCAGTATCTATTTCCCGATCTTTTGGATCAATTAATTCTCCCACTAAAGCCAAATCACTATCAATAGAGAGTTCAATCAAGCTATCGTAATCCTTAACCAAAGACGAGCCGCCTTGAGGGAAATTTCCAATGATTGCATTTTCTAAAAGTGTTAAATTCACGACCTCAGGTATATCTTCTTTTCGATATTCTTTTAATTTTGTAATTCCTTTAGGAGTAAAAGAAACATTTATATCAAATTCCCTTAAAACAGTAAGCCATGCATCGAAATTGACATTTGAGGAAAGTTCAGCTAATTTTCCAAAAAAATCTTCTGTAAATGTTATATTGTTTATTTTTTGAAAAGCTAAGAATAAAGTCCGATTGATTTGTGGTTCCCCTTCATCTTCAACCTTTAATACCCACTTTTGTGTGTTAATATTACTCTTCTCAAGTTTTACTGGATATAAGAAAAATGGAGCTTGAAAAAAGGTATTATCGGAAAACGTACCTGATAAGAATGGATACCCCAAATAAAAATCATGGATTCCTGTTTCTTCTTCTATAGCTTTTATATTTCTTGATAGATCAGTAAGCTTTCTCGATAGGACCATAGAATCTTCATTATTCAATGTTGGTTTCAATAATGTTATTTCTCGATTCGATTGCTTAATAATCTCCTCTACAATTTTAGAACTCGTACCTATCTTTACTTCTTTATCTACACTTACCTTTTTTTCATCCAATTTATCTAAATCCGTTAGATCGAAGCTCCATTTGTTGTAAAGCTTTAGTAATCTTATTGAACGATTACGCCTACTGATATCGTTGAGCTTGTCCCTCATGTGGATCAATTTTTCTTTCATTTCCTAACCTCTTCTTTCAAATTTCAATTATATTACATCTACTCATCATTTAATGATATTCCAATGTTAATAAAAATAGTATAGTTGCCAATTCTTTAGCATCTAAATTATACAAAATCGTATTTTGTAAACATTTGTAAGTAGTCATTGATATTATATCAAATTACGTCGATTAGGAACGGAAAATCTTTGAAAAGGAAAATTTCCGAAGAATGTTGAGAAATAAATTAGGAGTAAAAAGCTAATAAATGAATATTAATATTCTCGTAATGAGGATGCTATACTTTTTTCGTAAATCTGTTATACGTTTTTGTCGAAACTTCATTTAAATTTAATTTTTACCGATTTAGGCTTTACACCTTCAAATTCGTTGGGTTTAAATGATTATCCTTCTCCTTTAGCCACGTATCCTAATTATGATTTTTCTTTTCTATATACCTAACCGGATCAGGAGCCCCATCAAAAGTCAAGTAATCTTTTATGAAATTAGGGGTATGACCTTGATTCATATTCTTAAATTGATAATAGAAAAAGCTAACCACTTAATTCATAGATGGTTAGCTTTTTTCTTCTTGTAGAAACGAAAACCCTAGGCTAGGCCAAGGTTCTAAAAAGCTTTCAGCGTGGTATTAAAAAAACTCTTCCGGGGTGCTAAAATAAATGTGGTTCGCCAACCAATTATTTAGCATACGGAGGAGTTTTTATGTCCAAAGACACTAATAGTTTAGCACACACAACTTGGAATTGTAAGTACCACATCGTGTTTGCCCCGAAATACAGGAGACAAGTAATTTATGGAAAAATTAAAAAGGATATCGGGGAAATACTGCGTACTCTATGTGAAAGAAAAGGTGTAGAGATTATCGAGGCCACAGCGTGTAAAGACCATGTACATATGTTAGTAAGTATACCACCTAAGCTAAGTGTGTCGGCGTTTGTAGGATATTTAAAAGGAAAAAGTAGCTTGATGATATTTGATCGTCATGCAAACCGGAAATATAGATATGGGAACCGGAAATTTTGGTGTACTGGATATTATGTGGATACAGTTGGAAGCAACAAAAAGGTGATAGAAGAATATATACGTAACCAGATACAAGAGGACGTAGTCGCGGAACAATTAAGTATGATGGAATACCTTGATCCATTCACTGGTGAAGAGGTAAAGAAAAAGAAACGGAAGTAAGAAGAAGGTCTTTGAGGTCTGGTCAGCAACAAAGGCTTTCAGCCGCAGAGAAAACCACGCGTTCTCACGCGTGGTTTTTATTTATATTTTAAAGCTGACGGCTTTAGATCATTTGGAATCGGTTGAATATATTCATTGCCTTCTTTTCCTTGGCAAGTTCTTGTTTTGCCTTGTCGATAAGCATTGGTTGTTCCAATAGGTGCAGGGTTGTTCCGGCAAGGACTTTGGCTGCTTGTATCTTCCTTTGGTGCCGATGGTTGATCCACCTTGGGAAACTACTTGCCATGTGTGCAATGGGGTTTCAAAGACAAAGGTTATTCCCTAGAATTGTGCGGTCGGAATATTCCAGCTCATATCTCCTACATCTGTCAAGCCGAACACATACTTCTGTTGTTTCAGTCATTAATGCTGCCTTGTTGCATCTCTTTTCCCTTTCTCGATTCCTTTCTCAATCCCACGTTCCTCTGCTTTTACTTCCCATGCCGTTTTCAATTCCATCACTTTCATCGCCTCTTTTCCGTCAAGTGACTTAATATCCTTCTCCAATTGCTCTTCTTCCTCCTCATTAAGGATTAGATACTGATCAAAAAAGCTTGCAATTAAATGAGCTCTTGCTGAATTCAGTTCCATTCGCGGAATCATTCTAAGAAATTCCTTCTTTACCTGAACTTTTTCTTTTTTTATAATCCATTTTACTCAAAAGTGCGGCGGTTACTGGATTATCATGTTGTATATACTCTTTCTAATTCAAGACTTTAGGTTGTACTTTGAGAAACTTAATATATAAAACATGATGAAATGGAAATGATATCACGAACTGATTGGGTTCTTTCTTTCTTTCTTCTTTTTATAACTAAAAACAGCATATAATTTAATCGCCAAAATGCAAGTTTGGCTTTAGAATAGAATGCTTATCCCACTTTGAATTTCGTCTATTAATTCTTCCTCCGTATCCTCCCCACTTGCACAATCGATATAAAAGGAGCAACCAGTGGTGATATGCATAGCCCAGGCTTCTAATAATGCTTGATAGGTTGTCTCTAAATGATTTAAAACGTTTATTGAACCTACATATCCATTCCCTGCTGCAAATGTTTCAAATCTAACTGGATATTCTTCGATTGCGCTTGGCGTTCTATTTCCTAATTGAATTAGTTTAGGTATCCCTTAATAATCAATCACCAATGAATTGGAAACGTTATCGTCACCGTTTGATTAATACATTTTTTATTTGTTGTCTTGTGATAACTGGATTTTTCGGTTTTGTTGTACGATGTGCAACTATCTCAAAAGAATAACCATCATCGAATAATTTTCCTTCTCCTTTAGGTATAGTACTTGATTCTACTCCATTAATTATTACTCTACCAGTTGAATCAAGCCAAAACTTAGCATCTTTATATGATTTAAAAAGCATTTCTCTAGTATGATCAAACGATGTGAATTCTTCTAATGTTGTCCAAGTACCATCTTTACGTAGTCGAAATGTGTTATCAAAACCCGATAGATATTTATAAGCGTTTATTGAAAAATACATATTTCCCACTCCTTTTTGTTAAGTTGTAGAAAGCTTGAATTATCCAACCACGACAACAACTGCTCTTTTGCACTTACGTTCGTAAAACCAAATCCGTTTGCATCCCAAAACTCCATAATTTCTTTCACATCATCGGTTTTTGGAATACTTAGTGACGGATTCGCTATGTCTGGGTTATTCTCTATACTTGGATAGAGATCATTTTGTTGTTGTTTTTCTTTTTCTTTTTGTTTTTCTTTTTGCCCACGTGTCGTAAAACGAGTCGTTAACGTATCGTCAAATTGTATGCAGGAGTCTTTTTCGTCCTCTCCATTTTGTCCGCTTGTCGTATATCGAGTCGTTAACGCATCGTTAAATTCTATACATACATTTTTTTCATCCTCATCTTTCTCTCCAGTCACCATGTGCATTGCATTTTGTTGATAAAAAGCTTCATATAGGCCCCTAATCTCTTTCTTATGTATAGATTCTAAAACATATTGGATAAGTGAAAGATCCTCGACCTCTTTCAATTCGGAAACAATACAATCCATGACTGGTTTTCCACCTTTTTGGAGGTTTTCTTTTCCCCAGTTCTTAATTGCCAGTTCCCTCGTTTCAGGATTGTATCGAATCAACTGATGATGCTTTTCGAATCGCTCCATTAACGAATGCACACTTTCAATTGAATAGCCTAAATCAAACGCCATTTGTATCTTCGTAATTCGATAGATTCCAATTTGTGTCGTATGCGGATTCGTAAGCAGGTAAAGGTAAAAATACTTATCCTCCGGGGTCATCTCTTCTAGCACCATTGGACTCTTCCAAAATTCAGAACGCACCATTCTATACTTTGCCATCTTCATCCACTCCCTTTTCTTCATCTAAAATTGCTTTCATATTTTATATAGGGTTTTGTGTATAAAAAAGGCACCACATATTCAGTTGATTTATGAATATTATGTGACAAAATGCATGTAAGTCGTGATCTATTATTATAATTCGTCTTCCATTCTTCTTTTGACAACACAAATGACTCTTATATTGATTCATTTGAAGCGTCCTTTAATTTGTTCATACTTAAAATATCCAGAATATAATAAAAGGAACATTGATTGCAGCCAATGTTCCTACCCTACTAGTCTAGGATTAACCCACCTAGAGCCGGGTGAGTTATTTCCGTTTTACAAAAGAAATAACAACTGCATTCACAGTTACGATAAATGATTCAACCATATTCTAATAGATAATGTAAAATGAGCTTTAGGCATGATCCCCCAAAGCTCAAACTTTTCAACAAATTGCTTATTTAACGGATTTGTTCCACAGGTAACTATATTTGTATTGTACCTTGCCGTCTGTCAATGAAATACGATAAACATAACCGGCACTTTGTATATAAAGATCGTTGTTCTCGATAAACCCTATGATTTCATTAGTTGTTTGTATAGTAGTAGACCAAAGTACTTTTTTATTTTGCAAATTCACTTTTGAAAAAGTTAGTGAATCATCATTTCGTTTTTCATTGTATGAAATGTAGCCAGTTGAATCTTTTTTATCATAAGCCAAGATGGATAGATTGATTAAATGACTATTGATCTCTTTCAAAGCGTCCTGGATCTCTTTTTGAGTTTCATCATTGGCTGCAAACACCTGCAGATCTCCGGTTTTGAAAAATGCATTGTCAAAGGTATGATCATTGATAATCTTTTTGTAATTGTCACTTTCCTTTAGTGAAAAATCTTTTAAATCTATCTTGTAATAGTGATTATCTATTCCGTAAACATACATATCCTTCTTATTATCAATATAATAGTCTGTAAAATTATAGCTTAGCTTTCCTTCTATTCCCGGAACTTTTTGATAAAATTCCTTTTCTGACATGGATTCCTTTCCTGTGAGTAGATCGATAAAGGTAAGCTTTTTCTTTTTCGTATTGATGACAATCATTTCATTATTCGTTTGGCCAATGACATAATCCTGCCAATTTGATTTTTTTGTCCACTCTTTTTGTCCTGTCACACGATTAACTGCTATAAATTCAAAAGAAGATACACTGGTGGAAATGCCATTAGATTGTCCATTGGGCACTTTTATTGCCACTTTATTGACTATTAGCGATTTCCCATTCTTATTAATAGTTAATGAAGGTACTTCAGCTTTAACATCGACATGGCGTCCAGCTCCGTTAAAAACAAGCAGAACAAAGCAACCGATAAAAAAATACACAATAAGCATAGTACCCAATACTGTAAATGTACGCTTAAAACTGCTCTTCCCAGCTTTGATCTTCTTAATCGTTATGTATAACCAGATCGAAATTAAAAGAAACAAGACAACATAAAGAATTCCCACTACCAGATCGAGGAAAAACCATCCCCTAAATAACCAAGCTCTCAGTAAATTGATAAAAAACAAAAATTCCCCCTCCTTGTTCGATGATAATTATACCAAAATTAGTATTACCTTCCTATCAAATGGGGTTGCCATCCTAACTCCTTATTAAACACTGTCATTTCTTGTAAACTTCAATCTACTGATGGTATAATGTCACTATCATTTTTGGTGTAATCAACCAAAAATGGGTAAAATGATATATTTATATAACAATTAGGAGGAATAATTTTGAATGATTTTGGTGAACTTTTGTATGCTGGTAAGACCGACAGCAACAAAAATGGTTTTGCATTTATTTTTTTAGGCATTATAGCGATTGTCGGCGCAAATTTCATCTATGCAAAAATGATGTTAATGATTATTGGAGGCGTGTTTGCACTCATCGGATTATACTTACTTCTATTTAAACGAAGTGAAAAATTGTCAATCTATGAAAATACGATTGTTTTGACAGTAAAAGGACAAGAAGTGTTGATTCCAAAAGAACAGATTAGCCAAATCGAATATCAGAAACTAAAAGTTAGAAGAAGTCCTGTCGTGAATTATTATCCAGTACTTATATTAAACGATCAAAGAAAAGTGTTACTTAATAAGGCTTTCAATTCCATGATCAATCAAGATTTCAAGAAAGTGATCGAATCATACCTTTGATTAGCACGATTCTAAAAAAGGACAGCCAATGACAGTAGACACAATTAAAAAGGTTATGCCGCCACCTGACATCGATACTCAATCAGTGCCAAGTGGCTTAATTTTTTGAAAACGTTTATCGTTTTAAAATAAATTAGTGGTTTTTATTAAAATAATTGAAATGAAAACACCGGGAACCTTGTAACAAGGCCTATAGAAGAAGCTAACCACTTCATTACGACAAAGTGGTTAGCTTCTTCTGTTTACTTCCTATTTTAAAGCTGATGGTTTTACATCTTTCGGAATCGGTTGGATGTATTCATTGCCTTCTTTTTCACTGGCAAGTTCTTGTTTAGCCTTGTCGATAAGCTCTGGATGTTCGAATAGGTGCAAGGTTGTTCCGGCAAGGACTTTGGCTGCTTGGATCATTCCTTTTGTGCCGATGGTTGATCCGCCTTGTGAAACGACTTGCCAAGTGTGCAACGGGGTTCCAAAGACGAAGGTTCTTCCCCAGAATTGTGCAGTTGGAATATTCCAACTCACATCTCCAACATCTGTCGAGCCGAACATAATTCCGTCTGTTTTGTGAAACGGAATGACCTTTTCAATAAATGGACTACCTTGAATAAAACCTTCAATTTTTTTAACGGAGTAGCCAGTTATATTCTTGATATCATTGATTTTATTCTCAACGTCACCAGCGGTAATAGTGGCTTTTACATTGCGAGCAAATTCCAATTCCTCTTCCGTGTAATGAGGGAAGCCCACTTCTTCGAGGTATCCTCCCATGACTTCACCAAGTACTGAGTTCGGAATATAATTCGAACAAGCTTTGTCGAAACGAACCTCTACTTCTGTTTCAGTCATTAATGCTGCCCCTTTGGCAATATTGATGACCCGATTGTAGATGTCAATGACTTGGCTAATTTTCGGTGCACGAATAAGATAAAGTACTTCAGCGTCTGCCTGAACAACATTCGGTGAATTTCCACCCGTATTGGTAACGGCATAGTGAATTCTCGCTTCCGGAATGACGTGCTCTCGTAAATAGTTCACACCAACATTCATGAGCTCTACTGCATCCAAGGCACTTCTGCCTAAATGCGGTGAATTTGCCGCATGGGAAGCGATTCCTTTAAAGGAGAAATACACTTGGTAGTTTGCGAGAGAGCTTTGATGAAATACTCCGCTATATGATTCAGGATGCCACGTTAAGGCAGCGTCGATTCCTTCAAACACTCCTTCACGAACCATAAAGGTTTTTCCGGATCCACCCTCTTCACCGGGACAGCCAAAATATTTCACCGTACCTTTTATTTGCGGGTTTGCTTCGAGGAAGTCTTTTAAAGCTACAGCCGCCGATATCCCTGCAACGCCAAGCATATTGTGACCGCATCCGTGACCATTTCCATTCGGGACAACTGGCTTTGCTTCTGCTTCCTTTCGCTCTTGGCTCAAACCAGATAAGGCATCGTATTCTCCTAAAATCCCAACAATCGGTCCACCTTGATCAAATGTCGCTGTGAAGGCTGTTTCAATCCCTCCGACACCTTTTTCTACAACAAATCCGGCTTCCTCTAAGGCATTCGTTAATAGTTTTGCAGACTCAAATTCTTCAAATCTTGTTTCTGCTAATTCCCAAACTTTATCTGCTAGTTCAACAAAATTTGTTTGTTTATTTTCTACTAATTTTTCAATTTCCTTTAAATACAATGAAGTCATGATTTCAAAACGCCTCCCTAAGAATTATTTCGTCACTACGACCTTTTTTTCGGATAAGGTTCTTCGTGCTAATCGTTCTAATAATGAAACCGCATTGAATAATGCTTCTTCTTGAATATCAAATTTTGGATGGTGATGGGGTGCGGGATGATCCACACCGACAACCATATAGGTTGCTTTTCCACCATTTTCTTGAACTCTGTGAATCATGTAGGATGCATCTTCACTTCCTAATGCACTGTCTGATGAACCTTGTGAAATCGTCTTAAATCCTGGAATATGTTGTGCTTCTTGTTGGGCAAGATCGACAAGTTCCTTATCACAGTTAATTGGAATCGCACCACCTATGACCTCTATTTCAGCCGTCACACCTTGCATGTCGGCACTGCTTTTCACGATACTTTCTACTCGTTTTACCAGTTCTTTATTTACCTTTTCAGAGGAGGATCTCGTTTCCAAAATGAGCTTAGCGTGTTCAGGAATGATGTTGGCCGCTGCCCCGGATTGCAGCACTCCCACATTGACCCTTGTATCTGCTTCACTAAAACGTGGGATTGCATGAATATTTAATGTTGCCGTTGCAGCTGCTAAAAGGGCATTACGGCCATGTTCGGGCGATGCGCCTGCATGGGCAGCCGTTCCAGTGAAATCAGCTCGTAATTTCGTTGTTGCTAAAAATCCACCCGTTCCACCATGGAATTCACCAAGCGGTACTCCTACGCCCAAATGGTAGCAATAAAGATAATCCACATCGTCGAGAATCCCTTTTTGTACAAGAGAATAAGCTCCTCTTACGCCTTCTTCTGCGGGCTGGAAAATCAGTTTTACTTTTCCTGGAAAGTCACCCTTACTTAATTTCTCGGCGAGCCCAATTCCGGTTGTTGTGTGACCATCATGACCGCACGCATGCATGTTTCCTTTGTATTTCGAGCGAAAATTCTGTGCTGCAGGTACGTGATCTTCCTCAGTACTTTCTAAAATAGGCAGAGCATCCATGTCAAAACGAAAGGCGACAACAGGCCCCGGCTGATTTCCTTCAATTTCACCGATAACGGCTGTATATCCACCTTTCATTTTTTCGATGATTTCAGGATTTGCTCCATCTTTTAGAGCTCTCTCATACGCCTGTTCAAGAATTTCCTCATCGGGGACCCCTCTGCGGGATGCTCCGTCCATTACTTCTTTGCCATAGTTCACCTTAATATTAAATGACTTCAATAATTCTATGACTTTTCCGGCTGTTCTGAATTCGGTAAAGCCAACTTCAGGATGTTGATGTAAGTCTCTTCTTAATTCTATTAAGTCCACCATATGATTCACTCCTTTAAATTTTTACGTAACTTATTTCATTATCGGATAGATGCCTGGACCAATTGGAAGACCCAACAAATACCAAACGACTACGAATAAAATCCAAACGATTAAAATGATAATCGGATATGGAAGAATTAAAGAGTAATAGGTTCCCAGTTTTGCATCCGGCCGATATTTTTGAAGAAAGCCAAGAAATAACGGAACGAATGGGGAGACTGGTGACAATGGAATAACCGATGAATCCGCCACCCGAAACACGACTTGTGCAAATGCTGGATGATATCCGAGCATCATAAATAATGGGATAAAAACAGGTGCCAGCATCGACCAAATCGCTGAACCACTCGCAATAAATAGACTCATTAAAGCAGATATAAACAACAAACCGATAACGACAGGCAATCCAGAGACGCCCATTTTGTTTAAAGCGGAAACAATTGATAACGCGATAAATTTCCCCATGTCACTATAACTGAAAAGTGCGACAAATTGAGATAAAGGAAAAACAAGGATAATAAAGCCAGCCATTCCTTTCATCGGCTTTACCATTAGCTCCGGAATATCATTTTGCTTTTTGATCACACCAGCAACACATCCGTATGTAATGGAAACGACAAAGAATAACCCCATAATTAAGCCGACAATTCCGGACATAAATGGTGAAGGCAAAACCGTTCCATGCTCTGGATCTCGTAAAATACCAGATTTCGGAATTACCATACATGCAATGATTACAACATAAATAAGACCCGCTATTCCCGTAGCTTTTAGTGCCTTATTTTGCTGAGGTGTAATCTTCTCTAACTTTGCTTCTACTTTTCCTTTAAACGTTCCTAAACGTGGCTCTACAAACTTGTCCGTAATTATTGAAATCACAATCGTGAGGAGAATAACGGAAGTTGCCATAAAGAACCAGTTGTCTAGTACTGAGACAGATACAGCTTTATCAATCCTCGTTGAAATTTGGCTGCTGATTCCCGATAATAGAACATCTGTTGTTACGATGAGCATATTTGCGGTAAAGCCTGAAGCAACCCCGGCGATTGTAGCTAGAAGCCCTGCAATCGGGTGCCTTCCTACGGCCATGAAAATAATCGCTCCTAACGGTGGCATAATAACAATTGCCGCATCGGAAGAAACATGGCTGAAGAACGCGATAAATACAACAACATAACTTGCATACTTACCTGAAATGCCAGTGGTCATTTTGCGAATCAATACTTCCAATAGACCTGTTTGCTCAGCTAATCCAAATGCTAAAATTAAGGCTAAAATATAGCCCAATGGAAGAAAGCCCGAGAAGTTTTTAATCACATTCGGCAGAAACCATTGTAAGCTTTCTGCACTTAGTAAATTCTTTACTCGTACAGCTTCACCACTTGCAGGATCATGAACACTTAAGCCTAACCAAGAGATAATCGCTGTAACAACGACTAAAATTGCCGTTAAATACACGAACAAAAGAAAAGGATTCGGGATTTTATTTCCTACCCTTTCAATGGAATCAAAAAAACGATAGCTTTTTTTCGTCATGTAAACGCCCCCTTTGCCTACAAAGCTTAAACCGCAGAAAATGTCCACGCTTTCATCGTTCATTTTCGGAATATTTAAGGAATTTGTCTATAAATAATATTAATTGTCTATATTATAAATTGCAATAATTTTTTAAAAATAGACAAAAAATAAAATAAGCACCATCTGTGATGCTTATTTTATTTTATATAATTTACTTGGTCGCCCGCGATTTGTAGCTAATTCTTCTCCTACACATTGGAGAAGATCAATATTATATAGATCCGTTACTATTCGTCTAGCATTTCTTTCCGTCATTTGAAGTTGATCAGCTAAATCTTTGACGGTAAATTCGCTCCATCCTAACCGATGAATAATAGCAACAATTTTATTATAGGTTTTCGCACTAACGTTTCCCTTTTTCAATTTCTTCAAAATTTCTTGGTCATCGGTACGTGTTGAATACTCAAACAACTCTTGGTTAACCATTAACTCCGAGACTGTTCCATTTTCTTGTATAATCACAATCTCTTGTTTTGTTTTTTCCTTTGATTGTTGTAGTGCCAATGTGGCATTCACCTCCGCGAAATGAACGGTTTTCCCATAGCCAATGCCCACTGCAATTGTTGTATTTGATTCTGAAGACAAGTATTGAATCGTATTATTAATCGACTCCAATTCTCTCTCAATCGCTCCACGTGTGTTAAAAATTAAATATCTTCCATTGCCTTTTTCGACGAATGATCCATTTAATTTCTCACACAGCTTAATAATCATTTCTTTAAAACGAAGTTCCAAGTATTGTAGATGATAAGGTGTTTTTGTTTTTTCAATGATTCGATCAAATTGCTCAATTTCAATGATAATCACACCAATTTGTGTATCTTTAAAGTAAGAAGCTCGTATTTTTTCTGTAAGAATATTAAGCGTTTGCCGAATCTGCATGCGGGTCGGGGTTGTCCAGTATGCGGGAATCCCTAGTTGCTTCAAGGTTTGATATACACTTGAAAAACAGGTTAAAACCGCCTCCGTTTTTCCGGAATTCCACAAGTCCAAATGGAAATCAAGGATTTCCTTCGAATCGATATCAGACCAAAATGGTTTCGTGTAAACATGATCAAAAGAAACGGTTAATTGTTCCAACGCTTCCTCCAATTCGTTTGTTGGCATAATGACATCGACACTTACCTGTTTCAATAATTTTCCTTGTTCATAGGTCATCTCCAAAAAGGATTTATAAAAACTGGATTCCATGATTGGAACATAAGCCATATTCGCGTCATTCCCGAGTTCTTTCTTAGCAATCTCATAAGGAATCTGTCCAGAAAATAACCAGGCATTCACTTGAATGCCGTATTTCTTGATAATCTCTACCGTTTCCTTCGAATCATGATACGTATAGGGTGTAAATTGCAACTCATCCTGATATTCCTCTACCAAACTTAAAATCCGGTCGACCGATGCAGCCGGACCTACAACCCCAATTTTATACATTTTTCCCCACCAGCCCCTAAAACATGAATTTCTTTCATCATAGCAAAAAGTTGTGCAATAATCATGTGGTTGGTGGAAGTTTATAATATGGTTCAATCTTTCGAGGACTGAGGGTCCGCTATTTCTGTTAAAGAGTCATATTTTAATAGCGAAGCGGACACAGGAGACGTTATTTACAAAAAACGCTGAGAAATCACTGCTTTTTTACAAAATAACGGAACATATGTCCGCGAACATAGGGAAATAAGGTATTTTGTCACAATTAACGGAATTGGTGTCCGCATATACAAAAATCAAACTTGTACCACCAATATTTATTACCTTTCACTCGTACGCCGATTAAAATCCTTCACTACTTCTTCTTTCCAGCACCGATCAATCTTTTCCCCACTACGAATATTAAGCACTGCTTCATTTATCGCTTCATAACTTACTTGCGTTCCTTCCCGATCAGCATGATAATCAACAGCGAAGTCCTCATCAATTCCAAAGTTAGCAGCGGTTGCGATTGCATCGATATTCGCTCCAAGGAAAATGAATTCCCATCCGTATTTTTCTTTTTGATGCTGAATCATGTTCCTGATTTTGTCTGTTGTATATTCTTTGCTGGCATTTTCCATGCCATCAGTTGTCATGACGAAGACAACCTTTTCTGCACGTTCTTCCATACTTGTTTTCTTTTGAACATTAATCATCTTTTGTATGCTACAACCGATCGCATCTAATAATGCAGTAGTGCCCCCTACCTCATAATCTTTTTCTGTAATCGGTGCGATACCTTTTACATTTATTCGATCATGCAGTAATTCGTATTGGTGATTGAATAATACAGTTGTAATGATGGCTTCTCCTTCAGCTTTTTGTTGTTTCTTTAACATTGAGTTATAACCACCAATGGTATCTACTTCAAGTCCCGCCATTGAGCCGCTTCTGTCTAAAATAAACACCAGTTCAGTTGAATTCTTTTTCATCCTTAATCATCCTCCATTCTTTGATGAACTTAGAATAGCAAGAATCAGATAAAAAAAGGTCGCCTCAAAAGCGACATTTTAGGAACCTAATAGTGGCTGATCAAAAGCAAATAATGCTTCATTGATTTCATGTATATTGAAATTTTCTTGTTCGATAAAATACTTAATAATAATGTCAAATTTACTGCTGTGTGACAAAGTATAGCCTGCACTAGTCAGCAGTTCCTGTGTTTCCTCTAAACCTAATTTCAACGCGATGGCAAAAGCTACAGCCGTTTTCTTCTTTGGCGCATAGTCTATATCTTTCCTAATCTTCGAGAATAATCTGCGGTCAATATTTGCCCTTTTATACGTTTCAACATCTGTCATTTCTTTTTCATCAATGTATCGCAAAAGGCGTTCAGAGAAGGATTCATCCAGCTGATCCAAAAGAAACTCCAAAGAATTGTTTAGATCCTCATAGTGAAATTCAGCCTCCAGTGGTTCCACTCGACTCCGTATAAATTCTTTTTCAACTTCAGCTACATAATGCTCATCAATGTATTGATGGATGGATGAAAATAGCTTCTGACTGATTCCGAAGGATGTTTTATCAAAAACTACGAGATAGACAAGCATGTCGTGTTTAATTAAAAACGAACTAATAGCGGAGATTGCAATTTGTAATGCCGCTTCTTTTGGAAAGCCATATATACCGGTTGATATCAATGGGAAAGCAATGGATTCACACTGATATTCTTTTGCTAGGTTCAAAGAGTGATTGTAAGAAGACATTAATTGTTCCGCTTCTTGGTTACCTCCCCCTTGCCAAACCGGACCCGGGGTATGAATGATATATTTTGCATCTAAATGAAAGCCTTCTGTAATAACTGCTTCCCCGACTTGGCATCCACCGATTTTATCGCATGCCTTCTGAAGTTCATTGGCACCTGCAGCTCGAAAGATTGCACCACATACACCCCCACCCATTTTCAAAGCTGTGTTGGCTGCATTGACGATCACATCCACTTTCAATTTTGTAATATCATGACGAATGAGTTCTAATGGCATCATTTTCCCCTTTCTATTCTGCGATATGACCATTTATAAATGAGCGAAAAATTCGCAAGGATGGATAATTTTTAATGAGTAAAAAAACGAAAACAATAAAATAGGATGCCAAGAATGATTAATTCTCGACTTCCCATTTTGTTCATGATGTGCTATTAAATTTCCTTAATTTTTGTCAGTTCTCCACTGCATAGAGTATCAAGATTATCAAAAATTTTACGAGCGGGCCAATCCCACCATTTAATGGTAAGGAGATGATCGATAAGTTCGTCATCAAATCTTTTCTTAATAATTTTGCAAGGATTCCCACCCGCAATATGGTAAGGGGGGACATCTTTTGCAACGACAGAATTGGCCGCAATGATTGCCCCATCACCTATGTGCACGCCGGGCATGACAGTGACATTTTGACCGATCCACACATCGTTTCCAATTACAGTGTCACCTTTAAGAGGTAAGTCTTCCAGTGTTGGCGTCGATTTCTCCCAACCATTGCCCATAATGTTAAATGGATAGGTAGTGACACTATGAATTCTATGGTTTGCACCATTCATGACAAATTCAATTCCCTTTGCTATTGCGCAAAATTTGCCGATAATCAGCTTATCTCCAATAAATTCATAGTGATGTGTAACATGCTCCTCAAACTTTTCCGCACCGTTTATGTCGTCATAGTATGTGTAGTCACCGACAATAATATTTGATCGTGTGACAACGTTTTTAATAAAGCAGATACTTTTAATTGCCTCGTTTGGGTAAATGGCATTAGGATTAGGACCATAATGCATATAAAAATTCCTCCTTGCACAAAATGATATAAAAAATGTCCAATTAGCTATTTTGAGCTAGCATGAGTTCATATATTTTACGAGTGGTATTGACATTTCTGATCGTAACTTGTTTGTATATCTTTGATCCAATTATCTTTGACATTCCGCTCTTGGTTACATTTTCTTTGTCAACAGACCAGAGAATTGCACCGGGAACATATTTTACCGTGTCAATCGTTGGTTTGATGACCAAATTTTCAAGTACAAATTCATTATCAATTTCATCCCATAAAAACATGACATCACTTTTCATGTCTTTATCATTTTTCCAAGTATCCGGAATAGCGTTAATGATTGATTTGACATCATCGAAGCTACGAACGACTACTTTAATTAGTAATCCGAAAACATTATGTATCGCTTCTTCTAAAATACGTGATAGTTCCTTTTTTGATGAGCATTTGGATGAAAAAATAATATTACCTGTATTGATGTATGTTACCACATCATTCATCCCGACTTTTTCAAACGTTTGTTTAAGCAACTTCATGTCAATTTTATTTTTTCCACCTACATTTATCCCTCGAAGAAGCGCGATATAAACCATAACCTTTCTCCTTTCAACTTTTTACATATCATTTCAAAGCAACGAAGATTTCTAAAGTATTTTTATGGTTTTCACCCTTTATTCAATTCTTTCAATGTCTCAACAGAATAATAAAACATTTCTACTAAATCATCGATCATTTCCTCTACTATGAAACGTGAAAAGTTGATCATGATTTCTTCTTGAATTCCTTGTAAGGAGGAATGGATTCTACGTTCATCGTATATATAGTTAGGACCCCAATGGTGTTTTATTATTTCAAAGTAGTTTGTTTCTTCCTGATTCCATGAAAATGAAAGATAGACAAAACTCCCAACTTGCTTTTGAATTCCTACTTGTAAAAGCTCAGTGGCTAACTGATTTAGTTTTGCTTCAAGTCTTAATTTCGCACATATTTCTGATGAGTGATTTAAACAATAGGTTATTTCATACCATCTTGAAAGCGTTGCTAAATCGACAATATCCTTGCGATCAATCACTTTAATCAGGCCATCTAAATCCATATCATAAGCTGCACCCTCAACCACAACTTTCATATTTTCATATGCTGTCGGATCGAACATATTATTCACTCCTAATTTTTACATGCCTATAATTCGTAATCGTTGTTTCTCTGTTCTCTCAATTGCTTTAAGTAAGTCTCCAGAAAGATTAGTATTTTCCTTCGCATCCAGCCATTTTGTCAATGATTTGAGTGTACTTAAAAAGTCTTTCACCTGTGTCTTACTTACAGAATTGAACAGATCAAAATAATCTTTTAAAACGATTCGCTCCCAATTGGTTTGTTGCAATTTATCCCAACTAGTTAATCTATTGGTTTCAAGAATCTCTCTTAAGTCATATAAACTATTTCTATATTTTCTTATCGTATTTTCACTCTTACCATCGGTTTTTTCTTTGAAAAAGCTTACTAATGATTTTGCATAAAAGTTGTCAATTGTGTCGGGCATAAATCCTAGATATTCATAAAACGGGATATCCTCATTTTTCACGAGAGGTGGTTTGATTGGCACAATCCCCGAGAATCGATTGTCTCCTCCCGTAACAAAAGGAGAAAATGGGAGCCCTAGTTTTTTTCGGACGGTATTAAAATCTGCCGATATTTCTACTTCTCCATAATCTTTTTTTACAAGTTGATATATGGTATATTCATGTTGTTTTAACCATATTTCCACATCATCAACTCGACCGTTTTCCATCAATTCATGTGGTGAAAGCTGATCAAACATTGGAAGTGATCGATCGAGAGCAAAATTTAGATTGGTTTGAGCATAGAGCGCAAAATATTTCGGTACATCTTCATCGAAATATACAGCCATATTTTTTATCTCAACTGTATACGGAATGATGTGCGATTGTATCTTTTCATTAACTAACTCAAGGGATATTGCCCATTTGCCCGCCTTCTGTTTAAATTGTTCAAAAATTTCTTTATCATTACAATAAAATTGAAGAAGATTTTTTTCTAATGAGATCGTTCCTAATTTTTCAGCGATTTGGGCTTTTCCATTCATCTCACTATCGAAAAATTCTTTCCAATTACAAAGCCAACTAAGTTTTTTGTCATCTTTCTCCCAAGTATCTATAACAAATTCTGATTCTTCTTGCAGGAAATCTATGACGGCTACCTGATCCCTGACTTGATACTGGATTGTAAATTCGTGAATTTCTTTTACTTTTCGATCAACATCATGACCTTTTGAATCCTCGCCTATAAATTCTGCGATGATTTCAGGATAGTATTCAAAGAAAACATGATCGCGACTTAATTTCGTTTCATCCATTAACTTTTGAATAAACGCTTTTACCCTGCTAAGATTTTGTGGTCCCAAAAATATTCTAACACCATGGAAATAATCCTGATTTTCGAACTGTTCTATTAAACTAATCGTTCCAACCCATGGTGCAAAAGCAGGTACATATTCATTTTTATCTAAAATTGAATACATTTCCTTTGTATCTACCTCTTCAAATAGAATATTTGTGTTGGTCCTCCCAATAGCTTGAACGATTTTTGGTGTTAGTTTGGCCCAATTCTCAGCCAATTTTCTCTCATCGTTGGTTAGCTTAGAGCTATTTTCTCTCAAAAACCATTCAATTCCACGAAGACCATTTTCGTAAAAATTAAAGAAAATGAGCCAGTATTCGAAAAATCCATTTTCATTGTCTGGAATTTTTGCTTGTGTTCTTCTCAGGAAATCCGAATGTAATTGAAACATTTGGTTACTTGAAATTTTTCTATCTAAAAAACCTTTCAATTTCAAAACAAGTTCATGCCGTTCTTGAAGAAAACGTTCTTCCCTTACTGCACCTATTTGCACAACATTTTTCTTCAATAAACAACACTTTTTATACTTTTTCCCACTTCCACATGGACATGGGTCATTTCGATTTATCTTCATTATGTCACCTGCATTTTTAATTGACTTGAACCGAAAAAACAATTCTTAGCAATGTTCTAGGTTTTATGATAATAAATTGCTTGTGTATCGGTCAAATGGGTTGTTTTCCTTCACGCAGATATTGTGAGAAGAATTTTTTACTTGAAAAATAAAAAAAAGCATAGTAAAATAGCCAAAGTGATCACTACAAAACTAAATATAAACTGTATAACCTCTAGAATATGGCTAGAGGGTCTCTACCAGGAACCATAAAATCCTGATTACAGAAAATGAATTATTCGTTTTTTGTAATCAGGATTTTTTTTCGTTTTCTGGGGGAAATCCGCTACGCCTGTTTCTATTACTATAAATCTACGAGAAAGGATGCAAAACAACGATGAATTTTAAAGTTTTTATACTCGCATTATCGACTATTGCTGTAGGATTAGTCGAATTAATTGTTGGCGGGATATTACCAACAATCGCTGACGATTTTAACATTTCATTAAGTACTGCTGGACAGCTAATTACAGTATTTGCACTTATTTATGCGATTGCTGGGCCTGTTCTGCTTGTATTAACGAATAAAATTGAACGTAAGAAACTGTATCTTGTTTCCTTATTTGTTTTTTTCCTTGGTAATATCATGACCTATTTCAGTCCGAATTTTACCTTTATGATGGTTGCAAGGGTGCTAACAGGAACAAGTACCGCGCTTATCGTCGTACTTTCTTTGACCATTGCAGCAAAGGTTGTCGATCCAGCTCACCGCGCGAAGGCTTTAGGTCTCATTTTTATGGGTATTAGTTCATCACTTGTATTGGGCGTGCCTTTAGGTATCTTAATTTCTAATACATTTGGCTGGCGCATTATTTTCCTTGGAATCGCAGTGTTATCAATCGGCTCGATGGTACTAATTTCACTCTTTTTGGAGCGAATTCCTGGAGAAAGAACGATTCCACTTGTCCAACAATTAAAGGCAGTGGGCAGTGCGAAAATAGGAAGCGCCCATCTTGCTACCATGTTTATGCTGGCAGGCCATTATACACTCTATGCCTATTTCACACCATTTTTGGAGAAAAATCTTCATTTGAATTCTTATTGGATTAGTATCTGCTATTTCGCATTTGGGATTGCAGCAGTGTTTGGCGGTGCATTAGGCGGAACGCTTTCGGATTGGATTGGTCCTAAGAAAAGCATCCTTATCGTTATTAGTGCATTTGCGGTTGTTCTTTGCTTGTTGCCATTCACAACTTTTTCCCTTGTTCTATTTATTCCGATGATGATGATTTGGGGAGCATTGAGTTGGAGTTTGGCACCGCCTCAACAAAGTTATTTGATTCAAACCGATCCTGCTACGTCGGATATCCAGCAAAGCTTTAATAATTCAGCCTTGCAAGTAGGTATTTCACTAGGGTCAGCAATCGGCGGAATCGTTTTAAACAAAACCGGCTCTGTAACAAGCACAGCTTGGTTTGGAAGTGCTGTTGTCATTATTGCTTTGCTATGTGCCGTCTTTTCTTTGACTAGACCGACTATAAAAAGAGAAAAAACTACAGCAGCCTCTTCTTTTCAAAGTTAAGAAACCGATAATAAAAAAGTTCATGTGTGAAAATTAAGCGATTGAAGGGAAGCCATTTGACTACCCTTCACTCGCTTTTTATTATTGATTTATTTGATTAATAAATTCTCTCATAAACCCAGGAAGATCAGGCCAAGCGTGGCCAGAGACAAGATTTCCTTCCACATGAAGATGATTATCGATATACGTAGCACCAGTTGCCTCTACATCAGGTTTACATGCGATATACGCGGTTAATTCACGACCCTTCATGTATTCCTTTACCGTTGTTAGAATAAGACTGGCATGACAAATTGCACCGACTGGTTTGTTCTTCTCGAAGAAATGGGCCACAATTCGAGGGACATTTTCATTTAAACGAATATATTCCGGAGCTCTTCCGCCTGGAATGATTAGACCGTCATATTCTTCAGGATTGACATCTTCAAAGGCTAGATGTGATTCAATTAAATATCCTTTGCTCTCCGTATACGTGTCCCATCCGATGAAATCATGGACAACTGTTTGCAATTGCTTTTTGGATGGAGCAGCTATTTGAACATCATATCCCTCTTCAAGACAACGAAAATATGGATAGTAGATTTCTAGCGCCTCAACAGCATCACCGGCTAAAAGTAATACTTTCTTTGACATACATTTCTCCTCCCTTTATTTTACTCTTTTACTAGTATATTCTTCGAATCATTCGCTTTTTCCTTCAATGTTTTGAAAAAACAGCCTGATTTAAACGCTACTCTCTCTGCTCCTGTTTTTGTAATAGATTCCAGCAAATTTTACCATTATAAAAGGACGGTCCCTCCGCTCCTAAAAGCGGTTGAACCGTCCTTTTGCTTGTTAACTTATTTTCCACAACACTTTTTGTATTTTTTTCCACTGCCGCATGGACAGGGATCATTTCTTCCTATTTTCTTTTTTGAACCGATGTCGATTAAATAATTTTTTTTGATTGCTAGTGGTTCCAATTTTTTGTTCTCTAGGGCTGCTAGTTCTTTAGGAGAGTAGCCTTTGAGGACCCATTGTTTCGTGTTATTTATAAGGTCCGTCAATAATGCCATTATCGCTTGAACCATTTCGTTATTATAAAATTCTAAGCCATTTCCTAAAAATTGAAGAATATCAATAGGGTTCTCACCAATTTGAGTAGCATGTATGCATTCCTTTACAATGCGTTCTGCTTCTAATCTGGTGATTTGATAATTTTCAAGAATGAAAGAAACTAAATGTAAGTAACTATCGTTTTTCTCGACAAAATCTGTTTCACCTGCTCGAAGCAGTTGGTCTTTTGTAAACGGAAAATAATTAAGATCTTTCCTCATTTGCTGTTCTTTCAATACACTTTTAGCATCTACTAATCTCTTATTGGAAAAGTAATCTGTATCTATATGGTAACTTCTGTAGTATTCATTTGCCTCATTAATGACAGCTAAATATTCGGATAGGTTCTCTTTAATACTTGTGTATTGTTCTAATAGTTCAATTAAATCATTCTTTTTCAGGCTTCCATAATAATGAAGGAGCCCATTAGTAAGCTTAATCCATTCTGTATTTCGCTTGATAATAGCATCGAAGTGATTGGAATTCTCTAAAAGCTCTAATTTCACTACCATTTCCTTCGGTGTTGCTAGTATACGTGTACCTTCATTGGTTCCAGTGAAAATAAAACCATAGGAAAGCAAGGAATTAATTTGGTATGTTTTTAAAGTCGGTGCTGTAATACATCCGCCATTATCCATTATTTTTTTTATGATTTCATACCGTTCTTGATCCAACGGTAAACAAATTTCCTCAAGTAGTTCAGGAACCTCTTTCATTAACAAAGATACTAATTCTGATTTTTTTAAACTACTTGCATTTTTAATCTCTAATTTCTTCCGGATTGAATGCAGTTCGTCCAACGTGAATCTGGAAAGTCCGTCTTGAAAGGTGATTGGCACTTGAATATTACTCCAAATTCTCAGATCTTTTTTGTTTTGGGTTTTCTTTGACATTCCTTTTCCCCCATCTGAAACGATGCCAATTACCTTTTTCTTTGTTTTTTCATCTATATGATTAACCATGTTGTTCACCTCTTAAATTGAATTAACTAGTAGATGAATCCCTATATCCTTTTTAATACCATATTGAATATTAACATCAATAGATACTTTCGTAAAATGTTTCAATTATCTCAATTAGATTCTTTATCATCGAATGATATACAATAAACGAATCAACTAGTCATAACAATGCTTTCAATTTACTATTTCGTATATTATAATAAATACAAGAATACAATAAAATGAACGCTGATGTACCAGCATCAGCGTTCAAGTAGCTACCCGCAAGAAGTGCGGTGGCTAAAACAGTGGGAAAGTAACCCAAAATGATTTAGCCGTCAGGGAGGGTTACTTTTCTTTGATGATCATGACAATCAAAGTAGCAAAACTGATCATTAAAATCAGGGCTTCGTAGCTTGTCATCGGCAACACCTCCTCCCTTGCTTCGACTTGATTACAAAACAAGAAACGGACAAGGTGCCACCACCCTCCCTGCATATGCAGCTAAACTAATCATACCATATATTCCTCATTAAACATACGTTCTCATTTTATTTTACCATCTTTTACATAATTTTTTATCGAATATTCTTATTCACTTTTAAAAGAATTCCCCCACTGATTCTTTCAGCCCAATCGACCTATGCCTTTTAAGCAAAACTTCATAGGCACTCTTATTCATTTTTTTAATTTTCGGTATTTTATATATCAGATTATTATGAATAGTTGTATGATTTAGTGGTACGAAATAGAAAAGGTCTAAAGGGGTGGGTGTTCTGAAGTTTTTAAAAAGAATAGTAGTTGGTGCAATTAGTGTTGGATTTATTACCGTTTCTACCACAGCGTATGCGGCAAAGCCCGGGCTGGAGTCTTTTCCTGAGCCTGTCGATCCACAGTCTTGGGTTCTCCCAAGAGATATGACATGGGATGATTATCGACCAGTTCCTGGGGTAGACTGGAAAACTGCAGATGTGAAGCCTGAACGTGTGATCAAAGGAGCATTAATCATTGTAGATTTCCCTGATCGTGAATTTATGTTGAGTCAGCCTGAAGGTTCAGAAATAGCGGGAAATCCGGTTGGGACTGGAAATATTCCACGTGATCAATTAGGAAAATTCTGGGTGGATTTTTTAAGTAAGCCCCAGCCACTTAACAATTATAGTACGGTAAATGATTATTGGCGAGAAAATTCATATGGTAAATGGAAAATAGAGCTGGATTCATTCGGTCCGTACCGTATGGATTCGAATGAATTCCAATATGGACTGAATGAATTTGGACAGAATGTGAATATGCCTGAAGGGTTCAGCGGAAAGAATTTACGGACAGAAGCGGTGAATAAAGCTAAAGCGGACATGGATGCGTCCGGTGAAACTTATGATTTCAAATTTGTCGTTCATGCAGGGTATGATGAATCCGGTGTTTGGCAAGAATTTGGTGAAATGATGTTCTTAAATCCAGACGCGATTCCCGATACGTTCGGGCCACAAGTCAATGGCATGAAAAACTCAGCAGTTACCCGTTATGTTCCATGGACTTCTTGGTATGCGGCTAAAGGAATTTGGTCAAGCGCTGGTGGAGGCACATCCATCCAAGGCGAAAATGATGGAATGGGCACCTTTGCACATGAGTTTGGTCATATTATGAGTCTTGGAGATAATTATAATAATCCGTATGGTGTGCCGGTTTCCCGCTCCTATTCTGGCCCTTGGGAGCTTATGAGTCGCGGAAGCTTTAATGGCCCAGGCGGACCGCACACACGTTGGATGGTTCCTTCCGTCCTTGGTGCTTCGGCTCCTTCCCATCATATGTTGCGTAACAAGATTAAACAAGGATTCCTAGAAGATAATGAATATCTTCGATTAGATCGCGATCAATTGGCAGAAACAGGTCCCGTATTCGCGGATATTCTTGCAAGAGAGGTACCTGTTGGGGAGGAATTTGGGCGTACAGGATTACATGGAATCAATATTAGCATGGTCGATAACACGCCGAAAAATTCCTTAGAAGATGATTGGCGTGCTGATATGCAGCGCGGTGAGAAATGGTATAACAATTATACCGTTGAAGTCGTTGATCGCGTAGGTTATGACTCCTTCGCACCTGATTCAGGTGTCTTATTAGCCAAAACGAAAAATTCCGAATCTGCCCCTAATATATGGGTTGTCGATTCTCATAAAGAAGATATTAATCAAGAAGATTTCAAAAGACTAGATGGAACAACAGCTATGCTTTCAAAAGGCGACTATCAGCAGTTAGCAGATTCCTTGTTTAAAGCGGGTACGGGTGATGGTGTTGTAAGCGAGTATGAAGACAAATACAACCGTTTACATTTCTATGTGTTAGGGAAAAAATACGATAAAAAAGGTGTCTTATCCTATCGTCTAGGTGTTCGTCACATGGATGGCGCAGGCAATTACAAACGTGGCGTAGCTGTAAAATCAAGTACAACTGAAACGATTCCAGCAGTACCAGGCCGTGTAGCAGTTTATTACTTTAACGTAAAAAATACCGGTAAAGCTACAGATCTCATTCGATTGAATGTAAAAACACAGGCGAATTGGGAAACAATGCTAGAAAATAATGTCATTGAAGTAAAAGCTGGTGAAAGTGTCGATATTCCTGTATATGTTAAAATCCCACTAGGTGGCAAGAACAATCCAAAACCAACACCAAACAAGCTCACTCTTACAACTACATCTGAAACAGATTCTAGCAAACAAGCAAAAGTTGAGCGTTGGGTAGGTCCTGGCCAAGTTAGATAATATTGAGAAAAAGGAGGTGGATTTTCGTTAATTCCCTCCTTCTTTATGAAAATAGTAATCTTTGATTCTTATTCAAAAACTTTTATACACTCGTATTTGAATCCTACATATTGGTAGTTTTGCTTTTGATACATTTCCCTAGGCGTATCATTTCCATCTGCGACCAGAATAATCGTTTTTTGAGGAAAGTGATCCATCACAAACTTTTGTAATCGCCCGCCGATCCCCTTTCTCTGCATCGTATCCAAAACTGACAGCTGATCGATTTCCGCCGTATCTTCCGAAATAATGATATCTACTGAACCAGCTGGAAGTCCTCTGTAATAAGCAAGGACCTGCATTATTTGTTCATCTTTAAAATTTCTGTTGTGCAATGCTACCTTTTGTTTAGCGAATTCTTCCCCATATTCTTCATCAAAGGTATATTGCAACGTTAAAAACGCATCAAGGTTCTCGGCAGTAACTGGGTTTATATTTATATCTGGATTATCCTTTAAACGGGGAAATTGGTCCGGTTGAATCTCATACAACTCATTATATCCATAGAGAAAATCGTTATCGTTAAGATACTCAAGAAACCCTTCTGGTGGCTTTTGATTTTCCGGAAAAGTAAATTTCACATGAGATTGACCATGCTTCATATGATAATTACGTAAATAGGTGAAGGCTGCCTTAAATTCATCAATGGAAGGCATTTTCTTAAACGCTAAAAAATTACTATCATAGCGAACTAACATTTCGGGATAATGATAATGTTTGTATATTTCATTTTCAAAAACGATATTGCCAAGCGTATAAATATGGTTAAACGTTATATTTTCCATTTATTTGTTCCTTTCAACCAGTAGTGAGTGCCGGTTATTATATTTCGAATAATCATAGTATAACAAAATTTGGTGCTGGATATATAACTTAATCCCTTTGAGGACAGTTGATCTGCCGGAAAATTGTGGTTGACTTTATTTTGTTTTCGTTTTAGTATTTAAGTAAATAACTAAATACTTAAAAGGAGATGTAATGTTGAACGAGGTCTTTAAAGCATTATCAGATCCAACTCGTCGCAAAATTCTAGATTTATTAAAGGAGGAAGATTTAACAGCCGGCGAAATATCTGACCATTTTAATATGAGTAAACCGAGTATTTCGCAACATTTAAAATTACTTAAAAATGCCGGTTTAGTTCAAGATGAGAAAAAAGGTCAGTACGTATTTTATTCATTAAATACGACAGTATTTCAAGATATTATAAATTGGGCTTTTAATTTTTATGAAAAATAATAGGAGTTGAGATTATGAAAAAGCATTTTTTCCCACTTCTTATCATTGCTCTATCCGTGATTGTTTGGTTGATTGCTTTTCCGCACCTACCATCACAAATAGCCACACATTGGGATTTTAGCGGCAATGTTAATGGATATTCTACAAAAGTAGGCGCCATGTTGACGATGGTAGGCTTGTTAGTATTGCTTTATAGTATGTTTGTTTTTTTGCCTAAAGTAGATCCGAAAAAAGAAAATTACAAGTATTTTACTAAAAGCTATGGAATTATTATCAATTCATTATTGTTTATTTTTTTCATTCTAAACCTTCTAATCATCTTGTATAGTCTTGGTTATCCAATACCGATGTCAAGTCTTGGATCATTTATCATAGGGGCAATTTTTATCGTCTTAGGAAATTTTCTACAAACAGTTAGGGCAAATTTTTTCTTTGGGATTCGCACACCATGGACACTTTCTAATGATACAGTATGGAGAAAAACCCATCGTTTTGGCGGCAAACTCATGTTTTTTGCAGGAATCGTCATGATGCTTTCTACTTTTATTCCTACCGGCTGGAGAGAAGCTATCATTATAATCAGTATTATCGTATCTGTCGCGCTGCCTATTTACTATTCCTATCGTGTGTTTAAACAAGAAACGCATTAATATATTGACGGGACAGTGAATCTAAACTACTGTCCTGCTTTCAGTTATCATTTAAATACATATCGCTTTGGCGTTATCATGTTCTCTTTGCCTGGTACGTATAAGGAGATGGTTGGACCAATGATTTCTGCGGTAATTGATGAAGGAATTCTTATCTTTCCGTTTTCACCGATAAATTGAATCCCGTTTGTATTGTACCCCCAACTTCTTATTCCTTTATACATTACTGCAAGATTGTCTTCGTTCCATTGTTTAACTTCATCTTCAACCGGAATTGAATTAAGCATTTTGATGACGATCGATAAATCGTTGTCTTGTTCATATTTGGTTGTTCCATCCCCATTCCAATCCTGTTTGTGAACAGTTAGTTTATTGCTTTTGGTTTTATCATAATAGACTAAATATCCTGATTGTAATTTTTTGTTTTTGTCGTATCCGTAAATATACGTTTCAATGCTTGTGATGGTCCCATCTTTTGCAAATTTAATTTCTAAATCATTGGTCATTAAATACGGTTCTAGTTTTATTTTTGATTTGACTGAATCGATAATTCCAGTTAGTTTTGTCTGATAAAAATTATCATTTTTCAACTTAACTTTTGTATCTGTTTTCCATTCGTTTATTTTCCATGCTAATGCACCGTTAAAATTAACGGCATTGTTACCTACAAAGTACAATCCGATAATTGTAATTAATACAAAGAGAATCACCATTGGTTTCCAAATTAATTTTTTCGATTTTGTCCCTTTTATGTACTGTCCGAATAGATCTAGTGAATGAATGGCATCTTTTGAAATCGGAATAAACGTATTTTCTTGAAAGTATAAGAAAAACCACTTGTTACTTTCCTTTACCTTTGTTAACTTTTCCAACGGAAGAATCATCTTACCTCCGGTTTGGTTTGTTATCATTAATTGCTGCTCATTTATTTCGATTTGACTGCCTGTTTCAAATAGTTTTCTTTTCATTTGGCGTTGATAAATAATAAATTTATAGATTAGTAGGATAAAAATTAGTAAGCTCATTAATAAAAATAATGGAATCGTCGTTTTTAATTGTCCTATTTTTGTTATCGTATACATGACTCTCCACAACATGACGTACAGCACAAGGATTGCTAAGCTACTTTTACTCCCGAACAACTCATTTCGAAGAACCATTCTTCTGTATATTTTTTTAGTCAGTTTATTTTCAATGATCACCATCTCACACCTTTATTGATTTGCATTGTATTATTTATACTTCTTCAAATAATTTGTTATTCCTCTATAAAAACGCAGTTTCCGAAGAGTAAATGGGTCCTTTTTGAACGGCTTTTGTTAAAATTCACTCCCTTTTAAATAAGCTTCCTAAGTCGGTAACCAGAAAAGTAAATTAGGCGGAAATTTTCCGATTAAATGCAGAATGGTGGTCGTTACGGGCATATATAGGCGGAGGTTTTCCGACTATGCACAGCAAAATCTCCTTCTTTCACATTTTTCGAGTCAATAGGCGGAATTTCTCCGTCTATTTTATCCTTTTTTAATAAAAATCACCAATTAAGCGGAATTCTTCCGCCTATTTGGAAGTTGCTACACACGTTCCTTGTTTGCGACTTTTTTATAATGTATCGAAACCAATATAAAATAAAAGCCTCCTCCCATTCACAAGGAGCAAGGCTTTAAAGTAATTGTTAACTACTCTGTATAATTTTGTTCACTTTCTTCTTCACTTTCCAGCATACCATACAAGCCATTCATTGCTTGTTCTTCGATATTACTGTTGACAGTGCTATTAGTCGTTTCATTTTGATTAACATTTTCTACGTTGTTACCTATGTTCTGCTTTTTCATTGATTTCACCTCAATTTTAGAATTCCTTTATTGTGGTGAAATATGCAAATTACGATTTATTTACCTTCAACTATTTCTTTAAATAGTTCATACGATCTTTTTTGTTTATCGGGGTCATAAATATAAGATACGGCCATGATTTCATCAACATTATATTTGTCTTGGAAGTCTGTTATTTGTTTTGTAATTGTATCTTTGCTTCCCATAAATGTCATGTTTGACATCGATTCAATCATTTCTTTTTCCATCGGATTCCAAAGTTCATCTATATTATGAACTGGTGGTTGCAAAGGAATTTTAGATCCCCTCACAATATTTAAGAAAACTTGCTGCATCGACGTAGATAAAGATGCTGCTTCTTCATCTGTCTCAGCTGCAATTACGTTTAAACAAACCATCATATATGGCTTATCCAAGTACTTTGAAGGCTGGAATCGTTTCCGATAAATTGAAATTGCCGCTTCCATTTGTTTTGGTGCAAAATGAGATGCAAAGACATAAGGTAACCCCATACTTGCCGCTAAATGAGCGGAATCTGTGGACGAACCTAAGATATATAATGGGATATTTGTATCCACCCCAGGATATGCCCTTACATAACTTTGTTCATCTTCCGGACCGAAATAGGTAAGTATCTCCTTTATATCTTCAGGGAAAGTATATACTGTATCATTTTTTGATCTTCTTAGCGCACTTGCTGTTAACATATCTGTTCCCGGTGCACGGCCAAGTCCAAGATCGAGGCGATTTGGATAGATCGTTTCCATTGTACCGAATTGTTCAGCAACGACTAATGGAGAATGATTCGGAAGCATCACGCCCCCGGAACCGACACGAATACTTTCTGTATGTTCGAGTGTATGTTTGATTAAAATAGACGTTGCCGAACTAACTAATGTCGGGCTATTATGGTGTTCTGCAATCCAGTATCGCTTGTAACCCATTTTTTCCACAGCCTGTGCAAGATCCACCATTGAATCAATTGCTTCCTTTGTCGTCTGACCATCTCTTATTGGAGCAAGATTTAGTACAGAAACAGGTATATTTATAGTAGACATGATATTTATTTCCTTTCATTGTAAAGAGTATTATTATAGTAACAATTTGATCGTAAAAAACAAACTAATTTGCTTATTGATTTAGCATGAAACCACAATAGGCTTTCCGAATATAAATTCAACTTTATACTCTTAAAAAAACTCTTCACATTTATATTCCCCTCAAATGAAATATAACCTCTCTAAATTTAGAAACATTTTACACAATAAACATATTCGAATAGGTAATAATAAAAACGAGCAAATAATTTTTTGCTCAAAACTTCGTCGGGAGTGATGTATCATGGCTAGAAACAAACTTTTGGTTCCTGGTGCAGATAATGTTCTGGATCAAATGAAAGAAGAAATTGCCAATGAGTTTGGAGTTCAACTTGGTGCTGATACGACCGCACGTGCTAACGGTTCAGTCGGTGGCGAAATGACGAAACGTTTAATCGCATACGCCGAGCAATCATTACAAAATCAACAGAACCAATAACTGGTTTGGTTGATTTCACAAAAAAATGGGTGTCCAACTCTTGGACACCCATTTTTGGGACAACCGCACGTCTTAAACGATGAATACAAAATAAGCCAAAAATGCAAGGCTTAAAATATAGATTAGCGGATGAACGGCTTTCCATTTACCTAAAGCAATCATCGTTATTGGATATAAAATAAATCCTAATGCGATGCCTGTTGCAACACTAGATGTAAGAGGCATCATGATAATTGTTACAAATGCAGGGAAAACTATTTCAATTCGATCCCAATTGATCCGTTTAATTTCAGAAGCCATTAATGCCCCAACAATAATTAAAGCAGGTGCGGTAACTTCAGAAGTGACAATTGACAATAATGGCGAAAAGAATAAGGCAATGAAAAAACCACAAGAAATGATGACAGACGTGAATCCCGTACGCCCCCTGCTGCAATTCCCGCACTAGATTCAACCATTGATGCGGTTGTAGACGTACCCAGTACTGAACCGACAACAATTGAAGTTGAATCGGCAAGAAGCGCTCTACCGATATTTGGAATTCTATTATCTTTTATGAGACCCGCCTGACTGGCAATTGCAATTAATGCACCCGCTGTATCAAAAAAGGCAACAAATAAAAAGGTGAAAATGACCGCCAATACATCAGGGGATAAAACTTGATCTAAATGTTTGAACACGACTCCAAAAGTTGGAGATAAACTTGGAATTTTTCCGACTATATGTGTTGGTTTATCAATCACATGACATACAATCCCTATAGCAGTGGTGATAACCATTCCATAAAAAATTGCCCCACCAATTCGTCTAACCATCATTATTACAGTAATAACTAAGCCAATAATAGCTAAAATTGTTGTTGTTTTCGATAAATCCCCTAAAGACACAACTGTATCTTTGTTTGAAATGATAAAACCCGCGTTTTTTAATCCGACAAAAGCAACGAAGAACCCAAGTCCGCCTGAGATGGCGTATTTCAAATCCTCCGGAATAATATTAATGATCATTTCGCGAATTTTAAATAAGCTTAATAAAATAAAAAGAATACCAGCGATAAATACACCTGTTAATGTTGTTTGCCACGGAATGCCCATACCGATACATACAGAAAATGTAAAAAATGAGTTTAACCCCATGCTTGGTGCAATACCAATTGGGAAATTCGCTAACAATCCAATTAATAATGACCCGATAATGGCCGAAATGGCTGTCGCCGTAAAAACAGCCCCTTTATCCATGCCTGATTGACTTAATATAATTGGATTGACAACTAATATATAAGCCATCGACAGAAATGTAGTAATTCCTGCCATCGTCTCTTGCTTATAGGATGTTTGACGTTGCGCAAACTGAAAAAATTGCTTCACAATATTTATCCTCCAATTCTATAGAACAAAAAAACATGCATGTGTTTCTACCTATTAGAGTGGCTTTAAATGAAAAAAGAATGAGTTTCTTAATAAACACATTTTGTGTAATAAAAAAGCCTCCACGCATAGTGGAAGCTGCCGTTAGATAGATTCAAGAAGATATTGCTACTATCAATATATTGTAGTAAGAACAACAACTTCTTGTAGTCAAGCCATTTACGGCAGCTTGGTAGAAACGATTAGGCCGTATTCCTAATCATATACAAGACATGTTGTTAATTATACTCAAAGTAACTTTCATTTCAATAGAACTGAAAAAAGAATGACTAATTTTATTTTTCTACTTTTTCAAACAAGCAAAAAAACAGAAACTTTCCCCTTACTAAACTCCAAATATTATCCGGGTTTCCAGCAGGTTCCTTCTCCATATCATATGATCACTGCCTTCACCCCAAAAATTCTGCATCAAATAATTGGGATCTCCAAATTTCTTCTGCCAAATTTTCTGTGCTTGTTTATATCCGCTATCTAAACAAAATTCTTTTATTCCTTTATGTTGTAAAGTAAGAAAAATACTATTTAGGAGAATAGCCCCTATCCCTTTTCTTTGGTAATGAGGATGAACAAACACAGTGCCAATCTCAATTAGATTTTTATAAACGCCATCTGTACAACGATTAATCAGTTCATTCGAAGGTCCATATGCAATAGTTCCGACGATTTTATTTTTTACTAGAGCAATTAAAAAATAGTGATTCTCCCCATTACTCTCAAGGTCAGATTTTAAGAAAGCATTCTTTTCCGCTATTTCATGTTCAATATCCTCAACTAACTCCGACAAACCTTCCCTTGCAAATGTATCCTTGATGACTAAGCTAAAAAAGATATTTAACTCTTCAATATCCCCTATCCTCGGTCTTCGTATCTCAACCCTAAACATAGTATTCCCCCTAAGGGTCATTGGTCGTCCCTACCGTTCTAAATACTCTCTCATTTTAACCATATATTCCGGTGCGTCAAGTGGATTAGTAATAAGCATTTCAATCATACAAAGCTTATTTGAACTTTCTGCTTCGGCTTGTTTAATTGCATCATCGAGCTCCTTATTCGTTTTTACGACAGCAGTGAATGCACGCTCACCAAATGCTTCCGGAAGCTTAGTATATTCCCAATTAGGTACTTGATTATATAACTGATTTTTCGTTTTGACATTTAAATACTTTTCGATTGTGTATCCACCATTATTCAAAACAAAAATAATTGGTTTACAGCCGTTGGTAAGCATCGAACTGATTTCTTGTGCAGTTAACTGGATTGATCCGTCCCCTGTAAATAACAATACTCTCCGATCCGGTGCAGCAATACTAGCACCAAAAGTGGAAGGTGTTGCATATCCAATGGATTGCCAGCCTCCTTGTGTAATATATGTCACCCCGCGTGGCAGTCTTACTTGTGATAAACCGTAAAAAAAGCTTCCGGTTTCACCAATTACAATGTCATTTACTTTTAACATTTGCTGGATACGCGGATAATAGCTTTTGGCACTTAATAATGCTTCAGGATTTTGCTTTTCCTCAACGTATGGATAAGGAAAAGTTGGAATTGGTTCCTTTTGTTTATACCCCATGCTTTTTAGCCCTTTTATCATATCTTGAGCCAGCACATTCGGATATTCAGCGTGTCCAATTTTTACTTTTTCAGGTTGAATGTCAATCATTTTCAGTGGGTCAAGCATTGCTGAAAATTTCGCGGTATTCGTATCCGCCCAGACGAGCCCAATCGTAATAACGCTTTGTGCAGATTCTATCATAGAACGAACGGTATCACTGCCAAATTGTCCCGCATACATTCCGATGAAATTCGGATGACTTTCATCAAACCCTCCCTTGCCGAACATCATACTTGCAACAGGCAAATTCATTGCTTCTGCTAATGCCAGTGCATCCTGTTGAAGATGGAACCGCATCATTTTCACATCAACAAGTAAGACGGATTGTTCACTGCTTTCTAGCAATTGCTTTGCATGAGCAAGTGCCGCTTGCAATGTTTTAGGATTGGTCATTGTAGACTTTGGCAGCATGGGCTGACGCATTACTACTGGTTTCGTGACTAAATCGTCAGCAATAACCAAGTATACGGGCTTTTTCTTTTCTTTTGCTAGATGAATAGCCGTAGGAATTTCCTGCATTGCATTTTCAAGGGTAATCTTAACTGAATACGCTGTAATGGGTTCGTATACTTTACGAAACGTATCAAAATTCCCATCCATTAACGTATGGTGCATAAGCTTGTGCTCCTGTTGGTCCATCGATGGTGGAGCTCCCACAATATGAATAACAGGTACATGTTCACTGTTGGAACCTGCAATCGCATTACAAGCACTCAATTCACCTACACCAAAAGTAGTAATCAGTGCTGCAATGCCCTTAACTCTTGCATAGCCATCAGCTGCATATCCTGAATTTAACTCGTTTCGTCCATTTACAAAATTAATTCCTTCATAGTTCTCTAAATGATCAAGCAGTGAAAAATTATAATCCCCAGGCACGCCGAATATTTCTGTAATGCCTTCTTTTTTCAAACAATCAAACAAATACTCACCTAACACTACCTTCTCTTCATTTCCTACGACTGGACTCTCACTATTATTAAACATTATACAACCTCTCCTCCTACGATTGTGACGGTAAACTCCTTATAACATTACCCGTAAAAACCAACAGTTATTCGGAATGTTTAGTAGGTTTAAGAGAGGATAAACATTTATTCAGTTAACATAATTATTTTATAGTTAATTTAAAGTATTTATTATATTATATTTTTAATTCTTTTCCCCAGTTCTAATCCCAAATTAACGGTCTTTCCAAACCAATCATTCGTAAGTATTGTAAAAATTGCCCGGCATGAACTGCATCGTGATAGGCAATTCGCAAAAGCATGTCCCCTAAATATCGCTGATAGCCTACATCACCGCGATCAATCAGTCTAGTTGTTAATTCTTCGGCTGAAAGTGATGTAACATATGAAATGAAATCATCAAAATATGGGCTCGATAATTCAATCTCCTTTTCTATTGAGGTAATAGGTTCCTGATCGAATGGCGCGGGTGCCTCTTCTTTTATTGAACCATTGTTTTGTAACATTAAATGATAGTAGAAGCTTCCAGTCCAAACATGACGGATCATTTCACCAAAAGACATTGCCTCTTTATCTGGTCTCCAATCTATCCAGCTGTCTGGTAGTGATCTCCATAGTTTTATTGAACGACGACGTGTTTCTTGTAAATTTAAAATACTTAACTCAATCGAATTCATGCAAATTCCTCCCGTTAATTCTTTACTAGATTATTGTAGTATAAATACATTTAGGGTATCATCGAAATATGAATGTATATCCAAATATTTCATATATTGCAAAACTAATAGCAGAGCCGACAAGGGCAATTATTTTAGATCGTTTAATGGATGGAAAAGCACTGCCAGCCAGTGAATTAGCTTATATGGCGAAAGTATCCCATCCAACAATTAGCTCACATCTTACGAAACTTGTAGAAGGAAATCTCCTAATAATGGAACAGCATGGAAGGCATCGTTACTATCGACTAGCAAATGCGGAAGTGGCTGAAGTAATTGAAAAATTAGGAACGATTGCACCGCAAGCAGAAATTCGTACATTACGACAATCTAGTCAAATGAAACAAGTTCGTAAAGGTCGAACTTGTTACGATCATTTAGCTGGGGAGCTTGGAGTAACAGTTACCCAAGCAATGTTGGATAAGAAAATCATCATTTTAGACAAGGAGGCATTTATTGTTACAGAACAAGGGAAAAACTGGTTTCTTCAATTAGGAATTAATATTGATAAGGCTACGATTAAAAGGAGGATTTTTGCAAAACCATGTCTTGATTGGAGTGAAAGACGCTATCATATGTCAGGCTGGCTAGGCGCCGCAATTGCAAATCATTTTTTTACTCAAAAATGGATAATAAAATCTGAGTCAAGCCGCGCGGTTCATCTTACTCCAAATGGGAAACAAGCATTGAAACAATTTTTGGGAATTGAAATGTAGGTCCAGCCCTTTGTTCAAAAATATCTAGGGAGATGAAAACGTGTCTATTTTAAATAAGCCTAAAATAGTTGTTGATTCATACGTTTCACTTATTGATTGCCCCATTAAAATTGAAGCCCATGGCTTACAGCCCGACCAGGAATACATTTTAAGATTGAACCGACGTTCGATTACGCAAAAAGCCATTAAATATTGGGAATCGAAAACCGTTTTTTGCGCAGATAATAACGGAATGATTTCATTAAATGAGCAAGCTCCCCTTTCCGGGTCCTACACCGTTAAAGATGGAATGGGATTATTTTGGTCTTTGGAAGTGGTAAAGACACATGAAAATATCAATGAACCCTATCATATGCTAGCACCACATAAGTTTAGTATATCGCTTGAACACGAAGGAAAAATTGTTGATGAAAAGCAAATCACTCGTCTTTGGTATTCTTCAAATGTAGACCGGATTCCAGTCAGAGAGGAAGGACTTGTTGCAACGTATTTTCAGCATAAAAGTGGCAAAAAGCTACCAGGTATCATTGTTGTTGGTGGGTCAGAGGGTGGAATCTTTGAATTTCTCGCTGGGCTTCTCGCCTCGAATGGATTTAACGTCCTAGTACTTGGGTATTTTGGTATTGACCATCTACCGGAAAGACTCGTGAATATCCCTCTTGAATATGTTCAAAAAGCCATTTATTGGCTAAAGGATCGGAAAGAAATTGATGATCGATGGCTCGGAATTCACGGAACTTCCAGAGGTGGAGAATTAGCTTTATGGTCAGCATGTTTATATCCTGACATTAAAGCAGTCGTTTCCTTAAATGGATCGGCCGTTTCTTTTTCCGGTATTGTCCCTTGGTCGGATGATGCAAATTTACCACCTGCATGGACATATAATAATAACCCACTCCCCTATGCTTCTCAAAGGAACCCAATTGAGATGGCATTAAAATGTAAACAAATGTGGGAAAGTAATCAGAATCCACTATCTATTTGGTATCAAACACTAATATCAGATCAAAATATTTTGGAAGAAGCAATCATCCCAGTAGAAAAGAGTAACAGTTCATTTTTATTCATTTCTGGTGAAGATGATGCGAATTTTGACTCGGCATCTCTAAATCAGAAAGCGATGAAGCGGTTAAAAACAAGGAAACATCCTTATTCGTATGAGCAACTTGTATATTCGGGAGCAGGTCATGAAGTCGGCTTTCCCTACATACCAATTTTGGCTAATGCATGGACTGGAGGAACGAAACAGCAAACAGCCCATGCCAGTCAAAAAGCATGGAAGAAAACGATTGAGTTTTTTAAGGAAAGTTATAATCGTTCCGAAGTGTAGTTTTGGAATAAAGTTTGATAAAAATGGAGTATCAAATCCTTATTTAGTAGCTAAACAAAAACTCCATTTTGAATAAAGATTGATCAAAATGGAGTTAATTTTGCTATAAGTATGAGATTTTTATAGAAAAGTCTGATCAATACTAAATGTCGTTATAAAAGGAAAACACCTCTTTTAGTTCAACAAGATATACTACACTATACTCTCTTCACAAATCCTTTTTCTTTTAAAAATTGAAAACCATATAAAAGCAAGGCATCAACCATAAATACATACATTAATTGAAATTTTTTCATTCGTACCAAGGAGAATATCTTAAATTTTTGTAAATAATACATCAAACCATAAGTAAACGCACCATCGACAATCAAATTCAACAGCATATAGCGAAAAAAATTCCCGTATGTCCATTTTAAAATCCAGAAAGAACCTACTAAGAACGGTCCCCACGTAAATGGAAATACCCAAGTTACCTTCGGAGAAAGGACTTCATACCACCGCCACCATCTTCGCTTTTTGGCGATAGAATTAACAATTAGTACCACAAATGAAATAAATATACAAGATGGTAAATATCGCTTAAATGCATCCTTCCCCAACATAGGAACTGAAAACCAAGGAAGAATCATCATTAATAACAATGTCTTAGAACAATTCCGGGATTTCATTTTTACAACCTCCTATTCCATCCATCAAGAATAATATTCCCTAGAATAGGAAAATTCCGTCTCATTTTTTTCAAAACGGTACAACTTTTAAACAGTTAAATTTTATTTTAAATCTACATATTTTACTCCAGCTTTATTATTAAGTCAGTCCGCACGCTTCTGCAAGGATTTCTACCAAATGCATACTACGTATGTTTTCGGATGCCTCCATGCGATCAATGCCTAGACTCATTTGTAATTGGCAGCCCGGGTTTGTCGTAATGACTGCTTTCGGCTGTAGCTCGATGACCTCTTTCATTTTCTTATCTAAAATCTTCATGGATTCTTGAAAATGAAGAAGATTATATATTCCACCGGAAGCACAACAACGATTTGCCCCTTCCATTTCTACATAAGTAATCCCTGGAATTGACTGGAGTAGCTGCCTAGGTTCTTGATATACCTTTTGAACATTTCTTAGATGACATGAATCCTGATAAACGACGATACCCTTCCATTCCTTTATAAATGGAAGTGGACCATATTCAGTAAGAATCTGACTGATATCTCTTGATTTTTTTGCAAATTCCCCTGCAGTTTCGGCCCATTCTTCATCCCCTTTTAACAAGTAATCATATTCTGAAAGTGCTGCACCACATCCCCCTGCATTATTTACATAAAATTCCGCTTCAGACTGAGTAAATGATTGTATATTTGCCTTAGCTAGTTCCTTCGCCTTTTCTGTAGCACCTTGATGTGCATGTAATGCACCACAACAAGTTTGATGATTCGGAATCACTACCTCACACCCAACAGATGTAAGCAATTCAATTGATAAACGGTTCACTTTATACATAATTGAATCCATAATACATCCGGTGAAGAAAGCAACTCTTACTTTTCTTTCGCCTTTTGCCGGAAATACTGTACCATGCTTCAATCGTTTACTCGGATTTTCTAAAGGAGGTAGAATTTTTTCCATTTGCGCCAATGGTTCCGACAGTATAGGAAAGAGCTTCGTTTTTCGAATGAGCCTGTCTAATTTAGATTTTTTATACAGCCACACAGTACTACCTAGAAACTTCATACGATTTGGATATGGAAACAATTGATTCATAGCCATATTTTTTAATAAGAAATGTGAATTTTCACGTTTTTGTTGCTTCGATTGGGCTATGGCATCTTTCGCAGCTTCAAGCATATGGCCATAAGGAACACCTACAGGACATGCTATTTCGCATGCACGGCAGCCTAAGCAAAGTTCGATAGGTTCAGCCATATGTTCTGATATATCAATTTTTCCTTCAGCGGCCATTTTCACTAAATTAATTCTTCCGCGAGGTGAAGCTGATTCCTTCCCCATCGATTCGTATGTAGGGCAAACAGGTAAACAATAGCCGCATTGAACACACTGGTTTGTCCAATTATATGTTTTATCATGAAGATTTTTGACAACTGGATTTAGGGAAGTCTTTTTCATACAAAGACCACTCTCTTCTGATCTTTTTCCGGAAAAATCTTTCCTGGATTCAGGATATTATTCGGGTCCCAAGCCTCTTTTATTTTTTTCATCATGTATAAGCCGGATTTTCCCAGCTCCATCTCCATATAGGGTGATTTTAATGTTCCAATCCCATGTTCACCAGATAAAGTACCACCCAGTTCAATCGCAGCTTCAAATATTTCACTAACAGCCAATTCTACTTTTTTCATTTCTTCAATGTTTCGTTTATCGGTAATTATATTCGGATGTAAGTTCCCATCACCCGCATGACCAAATACAACTAGGTTCAGCTTATATTTATCCCGTATACGATTTAACCTTTCCATCATTGCAGGAATTTTGCTTCTTGGTACTGTTGCATCCTCTGATATTTTCGTTGGACCCATTTGTGTAATTGCCGGCGAAACCATTTTCCTTGCACTCCAAATTTTTAACCTTTCTGATTCTGTTTCTGCAACTTTTACATAGGTTGCTCCTGAATTCCTACACATCTTGGCACATTGTTTAATCTCTTCGTCAATGGCTGCTGGGTGTCCATCCACTTCGACTATAATAATGGAATCGGCATCAACCGGTAATCCGGATGGACTAAAGGATTCAACAGCACGAATACATGCATTGTCCATTAATTCTATTGCAGAAGGTAGAATACCAGCCGATAATATGGAAGTGATCGCATGTCCGGAATCAAGAAGGTGAGCAAAGTGAGCGAGCAATGTTTTCCTCGCTTGTGGTTTTGGTATCAATCGAACAATGACTTCCGTTACAATACCCAATGTGCCCTCTGAACCAACAATTAGTCGGGTGATATCATATCCCGTTACATTTTTTACTGTTTTTCCGCCCGTTCGGATAATATCTCCCAATGGTGTGACGACTTCTAGACCGATTACATATTCTTTTGTCGTCCCATATTTTAACCCTTTTGGTCCGCTTGAGTTTTCAGAAATATTTCCTCCAATCGTGGCTACATGTGAGCTGCTAGGATCAGGAGGATAGAATAAACCAACCTCTTCAGCTTTTTTATGTAAATCTCCCGTAATCACACCCGGGGAAACAATGGCAAGCAAGTTTTCACGATCAATGACTAGTTTTTCATTAAACTGAGTCATATCTAAAACCATTCCACCTTTAACAGGCAATGGACCACCACTTAAAGATGTTCCTGCTCCTCTTGGATAGATTGGAATCAAATACTCATTTGCAAGTTTAACCAGCTCACTTATTTCGCTTGCATTCTTTGGTTGGATGACGATTTCAGGCAAATATTCACCAAATGATGCATCATAACTATAGGAATACAGCTCCGCTAATTCAGTAAAAATTCGTTCCAAAGGGATGATAGTCTTTATCTTTTTTAATGCTTCTTGATTCAATTACATCACTTCCTTCTTTTTCACGATGTCACTTTGTAAGACGAGAGCATTTTCACCACTTCTTTGCCAATTTCAATCGAGGCAGTAGCCGCAGGAGATGGTGCATTACATACATGCACTGATCGTTTTCCATTTACAATAAAAAAATCATCAACGAGTGTTCCATCATCTCGTAATGCCTGTGCTCGTATGCCGGTCGGACCAGGAATTAAATCTTTTCCCTCGATACTCGGAATAAGTATTTGTACGCTTTCAACAAATTTCTTTTTATAAAAGGAACGGACCATTTCATTCATCCCTTCCTTCATATAAGTTGAAGCTAGCTTCCAAAATCCTGCATAGGTTAACGTTTCAGTTGCATCCTGAAGTTTAAAGGATAGTTTCTTATAGCCTTCACGATCTAGGTTTAACACTGCATTTGGTCCTACATCAATCGTTCCGTCGATCATTCTTGTAAAATGGACACCAAGAAATGGAAAATTTGGATTTGGCACCGGATAAATAAGATTTTTGACAAGATGCCTTTTATCTGATGCAAGCTGATAATACTCTCCACGAAATGGGACAATTTTCATATCTAACTTATAACCCGTTAATTTCGCTATGCGGTCACTTTGTAAACCCGCACAATTTATTAGCATTCTTCCCCGCAATACTTGATTGTTCGTTTCTACTATAATTTCATCCTCTAATTCTTTAATATTTTTCGCTTCACTATTTAAATAAATTTCTCCCCCACGGTTACGAATAATATTCCCTATTACTTCACAAACCGATTGATAATTAACAATACCTGCCATTGGTACATGGATTGCTTCAAGTCCTTGAACATGAGGTTCTAATTCTTGCAATTCGTCTCTATTAATCTTTCTGATTTGTAAACCATTACTTATCCCTCTATGATAAAGTTTATCTAGTAGCAAGCGTTCGCTTTTAGAAGTGGCAACGATTACTTTTCCACATTGATCATAAGGTATTTCATGTGACTCACAAAAAGCAACCATACTTTCATTTCCTTCTTTGGCTAAACGGGCTTTTAAACTACCAGGTTTATAATAAATACCTGAATGAATCACACCACTGTTATGCCCCGTTTGATGTGAAGCTAATTTCTCTTCTTTTTCAATAATGGCCAGTTTTATACCTGGATGCTTATCGTATAAGGCCATCGCCACTGATAAGCCGACAATGCCCCCACCAACGATGATGTAATCATACATTTCAGTTCCTTCTTTCTATGCTTAATAAGTTGGCTATGTTAAACTTGTCCGTTGATTTTCGCAGCAATCAACTAAATGGAAAAATTAACATTTTCTTTAACATAGCTGATAATTTCTATACTATTCATACAAAATTACTGATTATTTCGTTATAATGAATCAAAAAAGGAGGAATGTAATTTTGAAAGTTGGACTCATTCATGCTACAACGACCGCTATAAAGCCAATTGAACAGGCTTTTCAAGCAGAAGCCCCAGAAATTGAACTACTTCATTTCATGGATACAAGTCTGCTCTCTTTGATAGAATCGAGTGGTTCACTGACACCAGAAATTATGCGCAGGTTTGTCGTATTATTAAATATGGCAGCGGATTCAAATGTTGATTGCATCCAATTGACGTGCTCTGCTTTTAATAACATTACAACGTTTTTGCAGCCGCTCTATTCAATTAAACTATTTCGGTCGGATGAAGCTATGCTTGATGAAGCACTTGCTTATCATCGAATTGGATTAATCTCTACCGTCAAAGAAACACCTGAAGCTTTAATCACCTATTTAAGGGAAAAGAAACCAGATTGTCTCATTGAATCATTAGTTGACCCGGGAATTATCCATCTTTTATTCCAAGGGAAAAAAGATGAACACGATTTAAAGGTAAAAAACATGATACGGGAAATGGACGGACAGGTGGACGTCATTGTACTTTCGCAATACAGCATGGAACATGTAGCTCATCAAATCCGAACTTCCGTGCCTATTCTTACTGCTCCTTTAGCTACAGTGAAAAGATGTTTATCTTATTTACAGCACCATGGATCTTAATTATTTTGCCGGTCCGATTGTTCTTTACCACAAAAGGACCGGCTTGGGACAAATTCCTTAAATTAACTTCACGTTAACACTATTACCCACTTGTATGATTCGATCCTCCGAACACATTACCAACTCCTTGAAGTTTTTCAAGGATGATAATTAAAATTACTGAAATTAAGATCACCACTGTTGAAACAGAAGCAACAATTGGATTATAAGCATCCTGCATCGTTGAAAAAATCTCAATCGGGAGTGTTCTCATCTCTGGAGAAATCATAAACAATGAAACGGTTACATTATCAAATGATGTAAGAAATGCAAATAACCCACCCGAAATAATTGCAGGACGAATCAATGGAAGTGTCACTTTCCAAAACACAACGATAGGATTCGCACCTAGAATCGCCGCTGCTCGTTCCAAATTATAGTCAAAGCCGCTTAAACCAGTCAGCACCAGTCGAATAACATACGGAATACAGATAATAATGTGAGCAATTAAAAATCCAGTAGACGTACCGGAAAGCAACAATGGCGTAAAATAAACAAGCAGTGCAATCCCTAATACTAGCTGGGGTACACTTAGAGGAGCGGTCAAGATTGACGTTATATACGCCTTTCCAGGTATTTCATATTTTGCAATACCGATCGCACCTAATGTTCCGAATAAAACAGAGAAAAACGCCGCTAGAAAAGCAAATTGTACACTATTAAAGAAGGCCTCCATAAATTCAGGTCGCTCTAAAATTTTGGAATACCATTGAAGCGAAAACCCTTCTGCAGGAAAACTTGGAAAATTTGCACTTGTAAAGGAAGCAGGTATGACAACAATTAATGGGATTAAGATATAAATAATCCCTATGACTGCTAGGGAAACTCTTAGCTTGCCCAATGCATTCATCATCGAAATACCTCCTTAAACTTGCTCTTTTCTATTGAACGAGTAAACACCAAGACTAAAAGAAGTGTTGTCGCCAGAAGAACATATGATAAAGCAGAACCAAATGTCCATTTCAACAAATTATTAATTTGATCATATAAAACTACCGGCATAACAGGAACATTCGCCCCTCCCATTAATGCTGGGGTTACATATGCACTCATTGACAAACTAAAGACAAGAACACAACCGGAAACAACACCCGGTAAGCTAAGTGGAAGTGTAATCGAAAAAAAGCTTCGCAGTGGACTGGCACCAAGAATCGCTCCCGCTTTTTCTAATGAAGGATCAATATTATACAAACTTGTTACAATCGCTAGAACCATAAATGGTAAATAGGCATTCGATAGACCAATAACAACACCAAGCTCTGAAAATAATAGTTTAAGAGGAGTGTTAATAATGCCCAAATTTATCAACAATTGATTAATTGTGCCATTCGGTAATAATAATAAATACCATCCAAAATTACGTACAACAATGCTTACTAAAAGGGGTGAAGCAATGAGTAAAGTAATATATCCTCTAACTCGCGGCGAACTTTTTGCCATTGTTAATGCAATGGGATAACCAAGTAAAAGGGCAACAATAACTGAGTAAAAGCTGATTTTTACTGTAAGCGATAAAGAAGACAAATAATAGCTGTCGGTAAACAACTCAATATAATTTTTCAAGCTGTAAACGGCATCTGCACTGTTCAAATTATCAGTCGAAATGAAGCTTAAATACAAAATGTACAACATAGGTACAATAAAGAAACCAAAAATAAATAATAGAATCGGAACGAGAAGAAGCAGCCCCGGAATCCAACCTTTTCTTTTTTTGATTTTTGATGTTTTTCTTTCTACTTTTAATTTTGCTGGTTTATTTATTTCTTGATCAGCATGATGTCGGACGGGTTCCATTTAATATATACCTCGCTTCCATACTGCCATGATGGGTCATACGAATTCGTTAATATTTGAACAGATTCTCCAAATAAAGAAACAGCTATTTCCCATGATGTGCCGAGATAATTTAGTTGGCTAATTTCAGCTTTATGATATTCTATCATTGATGATGATCGTTCTTGAGTTGAAGCAATTTGGACATTTTCAGGACGAATATATAGCTTCACCTCATCTCCCATTTTTAAAGAGCGATCCTCCCCCATCATATTCGCTTTTTTTGCATTAGTAATCATCTCGCCCACTTTCACTGATATGTTTTGATTATCCATCGCCACAACCTTTCCCATAAGCGAGTTTGATTTACCAATAAATTGAAAAACGAATTCTGATTCAGGATGATCGTATATTGAAGTTGGTGTACTGATTTGTTCAATTTTCCCTGCATTCATTACAACAACTCGATCTGACATTGAAAGAGCTTCTTCCTGGTCATGTGTAACAAAAATGGTTGTTACACCAATCTCTTTTTGCAAGCGTTTAATTTCTGTTCTTAATTCATGTCTTAACTTTGCATCAAGATTAGACAAAGGTTCATCAAGAAGTAGTAACTCTGGCTCAACAACTAGCGCACGAGAAATCGCTACACGTTGTCGTTGTCCACCTGATAATTCCCTCGGATAGCGATGTTCAAGCCCAGACATTTTAACAAGTTCGAGCGCCCTTGCAATTTTCTTTTTTTGTGCTTCCTTAGCAACTTTTCTTAATTTCAACCCAAAGCTTAAATTCTCATATACTGTCATATGAGGAAATAAAGAATACGTTTGAAACACCATACCTAGATCCCGTTTATAAGGTGGTATTTTGGTTACTTTTTTGCCTTTAATATATACATCACCTTGATCTGCTTCCAGAAATCCGGCAATTAAATTTAAAGTGGTCGTTTTCCCACACCCGGAAGGGCCAAGTAATGTTAGTAACTCCCCTTGCTTCACTTCTAAATCAATTCCATTTAGAACTACGTTAGGACCGAATTGCTTAATTGCACCTTTTATTTCCACATCATTTTTAACCGTACTCATAGGTGTTTTATCCCTCCAATGTTACTCAATTTATAAATAAATTACGCGGGTTCGAATTGCCTTCTTTATTGCTTAAAAGCAATTCTCCCCCTCACGAATTAAATGAACAAAGCTTTTATTTAAGTAAAGTACTAAGTTTTGGTGTAACTTCTTTCGCCCATCGATCCGACCATTCTGCACGCACTTCCGCAAATTTTGCAAAATCAGGTTTGAATGTTTTATCTGTATCCTTTAGTCCGATTGATTCTTCATACTTTTCTGGTAATTCAACACCCTCGACAACCGGGTAAAATCCTTTATCTGCAATTAAAGCTTGTGAATCTTCACTGATCAAATAATTAATGAAATTTATTGCATCTTCATTATGTGGACTATTTTTCACAAGTGCCGCACTAAATGCTTGAAGCGGTACACCTTCTTTTGGAACAGCAAGCTTAATTGGAATACCTGATAGAGCAAGCTCGCCAACTGCATAACTTCCCATAACGGTGACATCAGCAGCACCTTGTTGAATAGCTGGCATCATTTGTGTCGAATTTTTATAAAATGTGGATGAGTAACCGGCAAGTTCTTTCGCTTTTTCTAGACCAGGCTCCATATTATCTACACTTCCATTGTTTGCTAGTGCAAGCCCATATAGTGTATTGAATCCCCAGTCATTTGAGATATCGGCGAAGGCTGTTTTCCCTTTATAATCCGCTGATGCGAGATCATTCCATGATTGGATTGGCTTTAAATTATTCTTTTTAAAGGATTCTGTATTATAAGCCGGTGAAATGACTAGTCCAAAAACCGGTGCTGCCGCGCCTTCTACTGAAACAAAGTTTGGTTTCACATTTTTCATATTTGGAACATTGGAATCATTTATAGTCTCCGTCAGTCCTTTTTCCATCGCTCGTTGAACATCTACCGGAACAAAAAAGGCAATATCGATTTGTGGTGCACTTTTTTGTAATTCTACTTTCGATAAAATTTCACCAGATAACCCTGGTAGGTAATTCACGGTGATACCCGTTTCTTTTTTATATTTTGGGGCTATGACATCGCGAATCGCCTTCTCAATTACACCGCCATTTCCAGCTATTGTAATCGTTTTTCCTCCTTTTTCGGTTCCGCTTGCTTTAGCTGTTTCTCCAGCCTTCTTTGGGGTTGGGTTTCCACAGGCTGATAAAGACAATAATAAGAGAATGGACAGTAAAGAAATTAGTTTTTTCATAAACATTGATCTCCTTTTTTATTAAACGGATTTGAATTATTGCTTGATTTCATTTAAATATTGGAGTGCACCAGGATGAAATTGTAAGGGAATCCCTTGCATTGCGTCTTCGGGGTGAATAGACAAAACAGCTGGGTGGACCTTTTTTAGTTCTGGTAAATGTTTATAAAACGTTTTTACTAGTTGATACGCTACTTGATCTGGCATATCAGCATAAGTTAACAGTACATTTTTCACTGATATCGTTTCCGTATTTTCTGCGACCCCTTTATATGTTCGGGCATTAATTTTATCCCGATCATAGAATTCATACTGATTATGAAGTACATCGGCAACCTTTTTTGGAATTGAAATAAGCGATATATCCATCTCAGCAGCTAAATCGGAAATTTCAGGGTTTGGTAACCCGGATGAAAAGAAGGCAGCGTCAATTGTTCCGGTCCTAAGGGCGTCAGCAGATTGTGTAAATGAAAGATAAGAAATATCCATTTCATTACTTACTAGATTAGCAGCTTTCAATACACGTTCTGACATAAGCTTTGTTCCACTCCCGACTGTACCCACGCTAACTCGTTTATTGCGTAAGTCCCATAAGGAATGAATATTACTTTTCTCAGTTGTTACAATTTGAATGTAGTTAGAATAAAGACCAGTCAATGCACGAAGTTTTAACTTTTTTGTTTCAGGTAAAGTTAAAGCATCGACTGTACTGAAGCCAAGTTCAGCACGCTTTTGACTTACTAGTTTGGTATTATGGATTGAAGCTTTCGTCACTTGAGTCCCTGTTGCGTCACCATTATATTTTTCATATAAGTTTGCCAATGCTTTACCTAAAAGAAAGTAAACTCCAGACATATCACCCGTAGCGATTAATAATGTTGGCTGAACGCTTGCCAATTTCTTTGCCGGCGCAGGGCCTTTAGTTGACTGTTCCTGATTATCATTAGTACACCCAAAGAGTAAAATGATTGATACAATCACAATGCATAAACGTGTTCCTAATTTCAATGATGGTCCTCCTTTATACTTAAAAGAATAAATGCAATTTTCATGCCAACTTTCTATAAACTAAAAAATGTATACGCTTACACCGGCAGATGGAAACGTAAAAATAATAACGGCAAAATTTGCCGATTAATCCAGAAAATTTTGCCGTTTTTATTTTTACACATTAACATGTGTATCAATTTCATATTGTTTAATTTTATCCCGAAGACTTCTCTCAGAAATTTGTAAAATTTGAGCGGTTTTCTGTCTATGGTTCCCGCAATAGCGGAGGGATTCACCAATCACTATTTTTTCTATTTTCTTCATCGGAAGTCCAAGCGGGATATGGATGATGTCCTCATTATTAGCAGAACAATTTAAAGCCGTTTTTCTTTGTTCTTGTACATAATATGGTAAATCATCTTCATCAATTTCATTATGAATAGAAAGCGCTACAGCATATTCAATAATATTCCCTAATTCACGAACATTTCCGGGATATTGATAGCCTAATAGAAGTCTACGAGCACTTGTTGACAATGATTTCTTTTCCTTATTCATTTCCCTACAATATTTTTTCAAAAAATAATCAATCAATAATGGCAAATCTTCCGTTCTCTCTCTTAACGGTGGTGTTTTTATCGGTATTACATTCAATCGAAAATATAAATCCTCTCGAAACGTACCCTCAGTAATCATTTGTTCAATATTTTTATTGGCCGCACTTATGATGCGTACGTCTAAATTAATTTTTCGATTCGAGCCTAATGGGGTCACTTCGCGCTCTTGAATAACACGCAATAATTTAGCTTGCAGTGCTAAAGGCATTTCACTGATTTCATCAAGGAATAATGTCCCTCCATTTGCCGCTACCCATTTCCCCTTTTTACTTTGGGTAGCACCGGTAAAAGCACCCTTTTCATATCCAAATAATTCCGATTCAAGCAAAGCTTCTGGAATGGCTGCGCAATTCAATATTTCTAATGGACCATTTTTTCGTTTTCCTGTATTATGAATGCGCTTTGCAACTAATTCCTTTCCGGACCCACTTTCTCCGGTAATTAAAACACTGGAATCAATATCCTTTATCCTTTCAATCATTGAAAATACTTGTTTCATTGCTTTACTTTTCCCTAAAAAGCAATCTGAATTTCGTCTTGACTCCAACTCCTCATTAAGAGTTTCAACTTGTTGAGACATAAACAAAAACTCTGATGCCCTTAGTAAAAGCAACGATAGTTCTTCAATATTAATCGGTTTTTCAATATAATAATAAGCACCTTTTTTAATTGCTTCAATCGATGTTTCGATTGTTGCATAGGCAGTCATGATAATAACAGTAACAGTTGCATCTTTTTGTTTTATTTTTTGTAGTACGTCCAGCCCATTGTAGCTGCCTATTCGAAGATCTAGCAAAATAATATCAACTTGGCTTTGATCCATTATCATTAAACCTTTTTCGGGATCCGTGGCAGTCATAACTTGATAATCATTTTCAAGGGCAAAGCTGAGCGAGGTACAAATCGCTTGCTCATCATCAATGACTAGAACATTGGGCTTCATTTTCGAAATTCCTCCTCCACAATAATGATAATTAAATAGAAATTCAATCATCTAGCGTTGCTTCGACCTTTTTATTCGATAAATAAAGGCAATACTACCGTAAATTTCGTACCTTGTGCAGGAATACTCGTAACTTGAATATCCCCCTTATTCTCTTTTATAAGATTATAAGATAATGTTAGGCCTAACCCTACTCCCTTTTCCTTGCTAGTATAAAAGGGTTCAAATATATGATTTATTTCGTCCTGACTCATTCCTTTGCCTGTATCAATAATCAAAATTCTCCCCTTTTTACTATTCTTCTTTTCCATTATGATTTTAATCTTTTTTTCATTCGTCTTTTCAACTGCATGAATCGCATTTAATAATAGATTGAGAAGGACCTGACGAATTTGTTGGGGATCAATAAAAAAAATAAGACCCTGTTCTATCGTTTGTTCAAATTCAATATCATATTTATTCATGGTAACTTGTAAAAACGCTAACAATGACGTAAGTTCATATGCTGAACAAGATTGGATGTTCGGAGGACGCGGACGAGCATATTCAATTAAATCTGTTACGATCATATTTAATCTATTTACCTCTGCAGGTAAATGTTTCATAAGAACTTCACGAAATTGTGGTCGGTCATACTTACTTGGCAGCAGGTCAATGAACGTTTTTATTGATGTTAATGGATTCCGAATTTCATGGGCTACACCCGCTACCAACTGTCCAAGCGCATGCAGTTTTTCTTGTGTTAGTAATTTTTGCTCGAGTTTCTTTTTTTCAGTTTCATCATTAATTGATAGTAAATAGCCAATCTCATTTTCCATAGAATCAAACATTTTATGCATCGAGTAATAAATGACCTTTCTTTTTCCTTCATCGTTTGTTTCTAAAGTATGAAATATTGCCCCATCCCCTTGTTGAGAAAGTTGCTTAAAGGGATTATTTTCAAATAGCTTTGTATAAATAGGAGAATCTTGCAGTCTATAATTTAGCGTAGAAGTTATGTCGAGAATTTCTAATGCACGTTTGTTGCAGCTGGATATTGTTCGGTCCATTTCAAAAGTTATAATACCCGTGTCGATATTATTTAGAATTTGTTCTTTAAATGCATTACTATCTGCATTACTTTGACGTTGTCTTTTAAGATCTTCATTTAGGTGAAGCAACTTACGGGTTTGGGCATTTACTGCCTTTTTTAACCGTTGATTCCATATGTAAATAGCAAAAAAGATTAACACTCCGATGGACATAAATAAAACTAAAAAATATATAAATTGTTTTAATTTAACAATCACATCCTCATTTTGAGGTCTTAACCATGCATCTACTAAAATATTTACTTCCCCTTTAGCTTTTAAATCAGTAAGGGATTTATTAATCATTGAAAGGAGAAAGTGATTTCCTTCCTTAACAGCAATCGTATAATCTGCCGGTTCAATCACTTCATCGCGAATGACGTAGTTTTTTTCTTGCTTCCACTTTTTTAAATAGAAGGATGTCGTCCATTTATTGCCGACAAAAACATCGGCCCGTCCTTGAATTAGTGTTAATAGACCCGAAAATTCATTTGTCGTTAATGTGAGATTCGTATTTCTCATATTTAATAATGTACTAAGCACAGGAGAATTATTTTCTAATACCACATGTAAGTCCCTTATATCAGCAATACCTTTTACCTTGTTTTGATTGGATGCAGGAACAATCAATGAATTCGACATAGTAAAATAAGGAATGGAAAAATCAAATTCTCGATCTTTTTCCGTGCTGTATGTTATTCCCGCTATCGCATCAATTTTTCCTTTTTTTAATGCTTTCTCGGCTTCATGGATCTCCATTGGAATGTATTTAAAATGAACTCCATTTTCATTAGCGACTTTATTCATTAAATCGATTGTTAATCCAGACAATTTTCCTTGTTCATTTTCATACGAAAAAGGAGGCAATGCACTTTCTCCTGCTATTTTATATGTTTTTTGCCCGGCGAATATATGAATTGGAGAGGAGGAACCTAGTAAGATAAAAAACAATATAATTACGAACCACTTCAAATGCCTTGCGATACAAGATCCTCCTTTCAGAGCGGTTTTGAAAATATTAGAAAAGGAAACTTTTTTCTAGCATACTATATTTAATACAACTTATTATAGTATTCATTTTAATATTGTCAATTATCTGACCATTCGTTCCATCTAAGGATCTAGACTACTATTTACCTATTCATATTCTGTTAATATCGTTAGGTGGTTGATGCAAATATAGAAACGGGTATACTATAAAATAATACTCATTTAACAGGAGGTTACTATGAACCCCATTCCTGACTATTTACAGAATGAATTATCGATTCTTTTTGTTGGTTTCAATCCTAGCATTCGTTCGGGTGAGACTGGCCATCATTTTGCCAATCCCAATAATCGATTTTGGAAAATATTATTTGAAGCGGGCTTAACACCGCGAAAGTTTCTAGCTGTTGAAGATTATAAGTTACTGGAGTTAGGATATGGTATGACCAATATCGTTGCAAGACCAACGAAAGCAGCCGATGAAATAACGAAAGATGAATACGATCAAGGTAGAGTGATATTAAAGCAGAAAATCACCAAATTTCGTCCAAAAATTGTTTGCTTTGTTGGTAAGGGCGTGTACCAACAATATAGTAAAAAGAAATCTATTCCTTGGGGCCGCCAAAATGAATCAGTTGTCATCGGAACGATTGACTTTGTCGCACCCTCTTCAAGTGGACTAGTAAGGATGAAGTTAGAGGACATTATTGATATATACCGAAAACTGCCTAAACTAATGAATGAAATCAGCTAAGTGAAAATTATATAACAGGATATTTGTATATTAGAAATATTCTGTTATAATATAAACAGCTAGTATTCCCCTCTGCTAGACTAGTAAAATCTCCTCTTAAATTTTCCAATAGAAAGGTGTTGTATGATGAAGAAATTTGTATTTTGTGAATGTGGAAGTGGTAAACCGAAAGATGATTGCTGTGCTCCTCAAATTAGGGTACAAATGAAGCACTTTTCGGGTTTAGATGAACGAAAAGAGTTTATAAAGAAAATTGAAATTAGTTCCCAATTTAATTTACGGTATCGAGGATTATTTGCATTCTATATTGATGATTTAATCGAATACAAACAAGAAAGACCAACTAGCCATTCCCGCAATGAATTTCTCACTATTTTAGGCAAGTACCTAACAGAGTATTTAGAAGATGATTGTCCCTCCTCTTGGATCAACTGTGAACCAACTTTTTGGGAAGAGCTTCTGTTTAGTTTTTACCCTTTCCGTATTAAAATTACCCCTAAAGAAAAAGAAGTCGAACAATTCCTAGTAGAACTAAAAAAATTCACACGAAAACTTGATAAAAAATACGGTAGTTCATTTAAACCATTGGTTGATAAAATTATTGAAGAATCCAGTGAAGAACTTATAAAATGTGAGCACTTATTAAATCGCCTCTTTATAGACCAATACCCACGTATTCACCACAAAGATTGGAATCCACAATTAGAAATAAAAAAACATCACCAAAAGCTTGATAAATGTCACGAAACAATCGAATCCGTATTTGAAGTCACAAATCTAAACGGCCCTATTATTGTTGTAAGCACACTAGATACAAATCTTTCCTATTTTATAAAGGGGTTACCTTATGAAATGATATCAGTAGGTGATCTCTTCAGCGGTGGAATAGGTAAAAAGAAAGATGAATGGATTTGGACATGGATTCTTACCCAAAGTGTATTTCCTCCAAGAGCAAAAAAATTCTTTTCTCAAGTAATGATAACAATATAGACTTGCTAAATTTAAACAACTAGGTCATTTCTTAGAAGGCTTATGTTATCAAAGTGATAATTTATTTTTCCACAGTTTGAAAAGTGAATATATAATTTTATATATGAAATGAAGTCGAAGGGAGGGTGCCTAAATGAACTGTTTAGGTTGTAAATTAGCAAATAAAAAAGAGACTGTCAATGTAGTATTTGAAGACGAATATGTTTGCTGTATATTAGACCACTATCCTTATAACGAAGGACATGTACTGATATTGCCAAAAAAACATATTCGTTACTTTGATGAACTAGACGAAAATACCGCAAACTCGTTAATCAATGCATCAAAGATTATATCAAAAGCTATAAAAAAATTGTTTCATCCAGATGGAATTACTGTATGCCAAAACGGTGGGGTTTTTGATGAATTAACACATTTTCATATGCACGTTATACCAAGGTATGAAGGACAAAACTTTGCAGACTTCTATATAGAAGTCGGAGAAACCCACATTGAAGAAGAGACTAAATTAGAAAAGACAAAAAGGAACATGATAGAAACGATAAAGGTATTGGAGTAAAATCCAATACCTTTATCGTTTTTAATTTCCCTTCAAAAATATAGACACAACACTTACTTATTTTTCCCTTATAAACGCCGATAAACAATTTTTACAAATACAAGTTCTTTTTAAAAGATCGACTGGAACAAGTTCAAATATCTCTTTAGGAAAAACTTCTTCACTGCACCAACAAATACTTGAAGCATCTTCGGAATAACAACATTGATTATTTTCGCCACAAATGGGACATCTTTTCGTTTCTTTCAGAATATCTGTCATACTAGTTCCCCTTTTTTATACAGCCACCTACTTAGTATACGTATAAAATCCCCTGCCTGACTTCCTTCCAAGGCGGCCGGCCTTGACATATTTTGTTAGCAATGGTGATGGCCGATACTTTTCGCCTAAAGTTTCGTATAAATAGTTCATGTTTTTTAGCCTGGAATCTAGACCAACTAAATCTGCCAGTTCGAGGGGACCCATCGGATGATTTAATCCAAGCTTAATCGCTTTGTCAATATCCTCCGCTGAGGCTACTCCCTCCATTAACATGTTCATTGCCTCATTGCCAATTAAGCAATTCATCCTGCTTGTAACAAAACCAGGGAATTCATTAACTTCCACACACTCTTTTCCCATTTTCCGTCCCACTTCTAATACTTTTTCAACTGTATCATCCGATGTATCTAATCCTTTTACCACTTCGATTAATTTCATTTTATGAACAGGATTAAAAAAATGCATGGCTACGCATTGATCCGGTCTACTTGTTTGCGCAGCTATTTCGGTTGGACTCATTGTAGACGTATTCGTTGCTAAGATTGTATGTGCAGGACACACCTCGTCTAACTTTTTAAACGTTTCAATTTTCAACTCCATTAATTCAAACACTGCTTCAATGACAAGATCTGCCTCTTTGACGCTTTTCGAAAAATCGCTTAAGTAGCTAATATTTTGCAATGCATCATCGCACGTCGTTTTAGAGATAAATCCTTTTTTAACACTTGTTTCAAGTGTATTCTCAATGTAATCCTTTGCTTTTGTTAAATTTTCATCGCTTATATCATTTAAAATGGTAGGAAATCCTGCCACAGCTGCTGCATAAGCAATTCCTCTTCCCATCGTTCCTGCACCAATGACACTTATCCTTTTCATTTCCTCATTCCTTTCCTCATAAGGACACAGAATCATTGTCCCGTTTTAATGCATGATTAAATCCGTTTAGCATATGTGCGATATGTACAATCCCATCTTCAAAATCTTTCATACGAATGGATTCATTCGGTGCATGTGCTTTTGATTCAGCCCAGCCGACACCCGTACTCACGATTGGAAGCTGTAATTGTTCACCAAAAATGTACATTGGCCCAGTTCCTGCTGCATTTGGAGCTAGAACCACTTCATTTTCATAAACTTCCTCAGCAGTTTGAATGACGTGATCAATAAAAGGGTGGTTATAGTCTGATCGATAGGCTTTTTGTCCATTTATTAACTTGGCATCAATATCATGAAATCCATGATTTATTAAATGATTTTTAATACATTCAAGGATATGCTCCGGATCTTGTCCTGGAACAAGTCGACAATCGATTTTTGCCTTTGCGGATTTAGGCAGTACTGTCTTCGCACCTTCCCCAGTATATCCGCTTTCTAATCCGCAAATTGTCATTGTCGGATAAAATACCATAGCAATTCGCGGATCAACACCTTTAGCTGTAGTAATTAGCGGCCGCTTTAGTCCATAGATACGCTTAATCGCTTCTTCATCAAACGGCAAAGCTGAAACAATCTGTTTCTCACTATCAGTAGGTTCTTCGATGCCATCAAAAAATCCATTAACTACGATTTCATTGTGATTATTTTTCATCGTACTTAATGCATGAACAAGTCTCCATGCTGCATTATCAACATAAGCACCTAATGAGGAATGCATATCAATATCCGCTCCAATACTCGTTAGCTCCATATATGCCATTCCTTTAATTCCCGCTACCATGTTAATTCTATTTTTGACATCCTTGCCACCGAATTCCCATATACAAGCATCTGCTTGGAATAAGTCGCGGTATTTCTCAAGATAAGGAGCTAAATGTGGACTTCCGATTTCTTCTTCCCCTTCGATTAGGAATTTAACATTACACGGTAATCCACCTTCTGAATTTTGTAAAATACGAATGGCTGTTAATCTCGCAACGAGATCCCCTTTATTATCAGCTACTCCACGTGCATATAACTTTCCGTCAATGATCGTTGGTTCAAACGGATTTGTATTCCATTCATTTAATGGTTCTGGAGGTTGAACATCATAATGATTATAAAATAGAAGAGTCTTCGTTGAATCTTCCTGCTTCCTTGCCTTAAAAAATCCATATACGACTGGATTCCCTCCAAGGTCATCTAATACTTTCACTTCCCCATGAATTTCTTTAATCATCTTAACGACATATTCTACTGTTTCTGGAATCGCTTTATGCTGTGCTGAAACAGTCGGTAAGCTTAAGTAATTTCGCAATTTTCCTATAGACTCATTGACAATTTCCTTCATGGACTTTTTAAGGTTTTCTATATCTTTTCCATTCATTGCGTTCGCTCCCCTTTCAAAAGGCTATCATTGTTCTATTTCTCCATTTAAAACTAAATACCTTTTAATTTTAGTCAATTTCAAAGTAATACGAACCAAATTGGAAATAAATTTTAATGAAGGATCTACATAATAGAAATACTAGTCTTTAGAAACGTAAGGAGCTGACACTAATGGAAAAAGATATGAACTACGGAAGTGATTATAAATATATCCCTGCTACATCAATTGGAAGTGGTATGGGGATTGAAGTATTACCTGATCTATATTGTCATACAATCCAAATTGTAAATATTATTTTAGTTGGAAATGCTGATCATTTTGTTTTAGTTGATGCGGGGATGCCTCATTCTGCACATGAAATTATTTCGATAACAAATGAGCGATTTGGAGAAAATAGTCGTCCTAAAGCAATAATACTAACACATGGTCATTTCGATCATGTTGGAGCTATTATTGAGTTAGTCAAACATTGGGATGTTCCTGTGTATGCACATGAACTCGAATTACCCTACCTTAAAGGAGAAAGAAGTTATCCCGAACCTGATCCTACTGTTGAAGGCGGGATGATTGCCAAAATGTCTCCCCTGTTTCCAAATGAACCGATAAATTTAGGGAGCAAAGTGAATCAACTTCCTGCTGATGGAACAGTACCCCAAATGCCAAATTTTCAATGGATCCATACACCTGGACATTCACCGGGACATGTATCATTTTTTAGGGAAGAAGATCGGTCACTCATTGCTGGTGACGCATTTATTACCGTGAAACAAGATTCACTTATTAAGGTTTTTACCCAAAAAGAGGAAATATGTGGACCACCGAGGTATTTAACTACTGATTGGAATGAAGCAAAGAAATCGGTGACAAAACTACAAGCACTAAACCCTTCTGTTGCTATTACAGGGCATGGTCAACCAGTTACCGGAGAAACTTTATCAAAGGGGTTAGCTAGTCTCGTTCGTAATTTTGATGAAGTAGCTGTACCTGACTATGGGAAGTATGTTGATAAAAATATTCATTGATACCTGATATTTTTATCAAAGAAACATTCGCATCACTATGAACTAGATGAAGTGCAGCAATTGTAAATTACTGTACTTCTATCTATCTCGCCTTAGTTTAACCCGATAATGTCTCATCGATTTAGGAATTCCCTTTATTTCAAGTGTTCCATTATATATTAGTTCTCTAATCCTATATTCTAAATAAAGTTGGTCTATTAATGCGTCTTTCTCGATGATCCCCCAGATTAGTTCACCTGTAGGGATAAAATCCTTTATATCTTGATTGTAATGGAGATTTTTAAGCGTTTCGACAATTAACAAATCAAAATACTCTTTTTGGGCATCGAATAATTCATTATTTTCATATAGACGTAGTTCTGATTTTGATTGTGAAATATGTTCCCACTCTTTTTGAATTATACATCTCTCTACATCCGAAAGTGGGTTTGCTGCTTTATGTAATTCAAATATTTGTCTTATATGTTCAGGTTGAAGGTCACTTGTATATGTAACAATTTGCTCATCCCCTTCTAGTTGTATCATTGAATCATATATTTTAGATGAATTCAAAAGAAAAATAGGATTCGGTTTATTTTTCAATAAGTGAATCAAAAATCGAAGTCCAGTTTGTTCCTCAGCATTATTTGCATACCAAATATAGATTGGATTTTTATTTGATATGTCTTCGATTTCACGGACTGCATTATTAAACGAAGTTTCATAATAATAATCATCAGAATCAAAATTTATATGATCATTCAACCATACATTACGATATCTTTGCCCTGACTTTTTTTCTAACTTCCATATAGGTCCGATAGAAAAGGACCCTGGAAAACCTATTACTTTTTTCGGATTTTCGAGTGTATGTCTCAGGCAGCCTGCAGCATGTTCGAAGCTAACAATATGGACGGGAATTATTTCTTCTTTTCTTTTGAGATGACGCAGCTTTTGTATTTGCTTGTTTATTCTATCTAGCATTTCAACTTCATCTGTTTGCGATATTAGATAGCCTCTTCCAATAAGGGGATCACTTTCTTTATGATTGAACGAATCAAATTCTTCATCAGTATTTAGCTCATATGTTTTCCATTCCCCAGTTTTATGTAATTCACTTAAACTTAAATAACGATCGGATACGATTTTATAAACAAAAACGACATTTGGCTCCATGAAAAAATAGATAAATGGATGAATAACTCTACTCCGCATTTCAAAAATCCCCTTTCACTGACTTACTTCTTTCTGTATATTCTTGAATAAAACAAGATTCTGCCTTAATATTAATCAACTAAGTTTTTGTGATTTTCTTTCTAGTCCCTTTGGTTTCCCGTTGCTTATAATAAAGTAAACGATTCCAGGAAGAAAAATAAGCAATCCGATAGTTAAATAAGTTTGCCTAATATTAAGGTCAAAGAAGTTTGTAGAGGCAAACACGATACCTAATGGCATGGTCACACGGATAAATAGTAATCGAACAGCACTCAATTGTGAAAGGCGTTCTCGAGGAGCTTCCATTTGAAAAATAGGTGCGCTTTGGGCATTGAAAATAGGAAAAAGAATTCCTCCGAACAATTCACAAAACCATGCAAGCGGGATTGAATCGACAAAAAATAATAAAACAAATGAGAACCCACCCCCGATTATTCCTATATACATCATGTGAACAGACTTTGGAAGCTTGGAAAGAAGGAGTATGCCAATTGCATAACCAATTGGAAATGAACCTGAAAAAATTGCGTATTCCCAGTATTGTCCATGTAATTCACTTCGGATAAATGGAATATTGATAACCATTGTTGCTCCGACAGCAAATTGTACAATGGATGATAGAAGCGTAAATTGAATGAGTTTCGGATAATTAAATAACGTTCGATATCCTTCCTTCACCTCTGACCACCAAAATTTCTTTTTCCATTTGTTTATTTGAATTATACATTGTGGACGAATCTTCGATAAGGATAAAAAGCTAATAAAAAACATGCAGGTAGAAAGAAAATAAATATAATGCATTGGGATGATTATTAACAGCAATGAGGTCAATCCTGGTGCAAGAAAACTCATTACTCTTATCGTTCCATCTAACATCCCATTTGCTTCTATAAGTTCGTCTTCCCTACAAAGATCGGGAAGAATTGAAAATGATAGACTTGCATAAATCGGTTGTACTAATCCTAAGACACATTGTAAAGTGATTAATCCAATCATTGTACCTAAATCAGTTCCAATTTCATAGCCAATTATAGGAAGTAAATAGGCACACGCCCGAAAAAGTTGAATATTCCTAAGAATTTTTTCTTTCACAACATGATTTAGAAATGGCGAACTTAGTCCTTGAATTATCAAAGAAGGAATAAAATAAACGAGCCACATTGCACCCATCCATTCCCTAGAGCCAGTTAGCTCATATAAAAACAAGCCATTAATGATGCCGCCGGCCGCACCGCCGAATTCCGATACAATTTCTCCAATCCAAAGTGCTTTAAACGAAGTAGAAAATTTTTTCACAGTTCCATACCTAGGAATTGTAATATTCCTCCAGAAAAGCTTTTTATTTGCGCCATATTCACTGAATAAATTCCTTTTTCGACAGTAATAAACTTGGCTGCTTTTAACAAAGATAAGTGGTGATGTAAGGTCGTTTTTGACATATTCAATTGTTTACTTATTTCTTGAAGTGACATAGAGGAGTTAACTAGTTGATAAAGTAGTCTTAAACGGACTTCATCACCTAATGCCTTGTGACCACGAACGAGATCGGATCCCGGTTCACCCGGTTCGAACAAATATGCATCTTTGATAGGATAGAAAAAGAGCTTCGTATCAAATGTCCGTTGTTGTAAGACCCATGGCCGATAAGAAACATGTGGGATTAACTTAACGTTTGCGATATTCGATTCAGGATGATATTTTACACCTGATGTGATCCTTTCTATCTCTTCGATGGGATTTTGTTTATCTAAAATTTGATGCATTTTTACCTCATAGGCAAGGGCTTTATTCCATTTCTTCCACTCATCCTTTTGGCTAATCCATTCAAACCAAGAGAACAATGTTTGTGTTAGTAAATCACAAAGTTCACGATACGTGTGTTTTCCAAGATTTCTTATGTACCCTTCTAAAAACTCATGTTCATTAAAAATTTTTGCATACTGATTAAATAATTCAATTTTTTTATAGTCATTCGCAGCCATTTTTCGCTGCGGTTCAGTTGAACGATTATGATAAGGTAATAAGGTTTCATAAAAATTTTCCGGTGACATAGCAGAAAGACCGTTCGAAAAATCTCGAATTGATGCTGCTGATAGTTTATTTTGCAGCATAATTAGTCCGAACCAAAAATTAGTTTCCTCAATCATGTCCAAATAATGGATGAGTGTTTCTGACATCGTTTCCTTTTCGATCATCCATTTTTCGTTTAAATCAAATGTATGCCTCATTTTTACATGTGTGTAACCGGAAATACCAAGAATAACTTCCCAAACAGGTGACGATTCGACTACTAAATTGATCGTTTCAATTGGTTGAGGTGAGTATAATTTCATTATTGCCTCCTTTTATTTCAGTGTTATAAATATTCTAATATATTCGAATTATAGATTCAATATTTTTAGAACATTTTAATTAAAATAAAAGGAGGTAATTTCATTCGATTTACATAATAACATTACGTTATACCATTAAAATTTCACGAATATCCTCTTCAGTTAGTGATGTAGATGTTTTTTCATCAATAATTTCTCCGATAAGATTTTTCTTCTTTTCTTGGAGCTCGTTCATTTTTTCTTCAATCGTGCCACGGGCAACTAGTTTAACGACTTGAACCGTATTTTGTTGACCGATTCGGTATGCACGATCCGCAGCCTGTGCTTCAACTGCCGGGTTCCACCAAGTATCGTAAAGAATAACTGTATCCGCCCCAGTTAAATTAAGGCCAGTGCCTCCTGCTTTTAACGAAATTAGGAATAAATCACGTTCTCCGTGATTAAAACGATTGCAAATTTCAATTCGTTCCTCAGAAGGTGTTTGTCCATCTAGGTAAAAAAATGGCAGACCCTGCATGAGTAATTCTTTTCCGATAAGCTCAAGCATTTTCGTAAATTGTGAAAAAATCAATACTCTTCTTCCCGACTCTTTCGCTTCGTCAATAATCTGCATTAGCTGCAAAAATTTCGCTGAACTCCCCTTATAACCCTCTACAAATAGTGCCGGGTGGCAACAAATTTGTCGTAACCGGGTCAAACCCGCGAGAATTCTAATTTTATTTTTACGTAAGGTGTCCTTATCTAGATGTTTTAATGTGTCATGCCTTAGTTTTGCTAAATAAGCAGCATATAATTTCTTTTGCTCCGGAAGCAATTCGATGGAATCTGTTGATTCTATTTTTTCTGGAAGTTCGGAAAGAACATCAGATTTTAACCTTCTTAGCAGGAATGGACGAATCCTACGGGATATGGTTTTTCTCGTTAAGTTACTATATTCTTTTAGTCCTAAAAATAGTTCAGGGAACACAATATGAAAAATGGACCATAGCTCTTCTAATGAATTCTCTACAGGTGTCCCTGTCAATGCAAATCGATGATCCGCTTGTACTTTTTTTACCGCCCTGGCCGTTTGGGTCACTGGATTTTTAAAAGCTTGTGCTTCATCAAAAAAAACAGTATGAAAGAATTGCTTCTCATACCATTTAACATCTTGGCGAAGCAAAGGATATGAGGTAATCAATACATCTAAATTCTTCAAATCCTTTTGTATGGCACTTCGTTCAGTTTTATTGCCATCAACGACAACTGCCTGTATCTCAGGGGCAAATTTCATGCATTCACTTAGCCAATTATATGTAACAGATGATGGACAGATAATTAATATAGGCTTTGTATTTTTACGAACTTCAGGTATAACGGATAGAATAAAAGCAATACTTTGCAATGTTTTTCCAAGGCCCATATCATCTGCAAGAATCCCCCCAAAACCAAAACTAGCAAGTGTTTTCATCCATTTGTAGCCGACTTCTTGGTATTCTCGCAACACACCTTTTAACCTGTTAGGAACTTCCGCTTCTATTTCTTGCGGATGTTGAATTGTATCCAAAAATGTTCGAAATGATTCTTCAACCATAAACATGGAACGATCTTCTACACCATCTAGATATGGAATAGCCTTTATAAGTGGAAGGTCCAAGCTCTTCTCCCAATCTTCATTTTGTACGGGTACGGCATGAAGAAAACGGTGAATTTCTTTCATTTCTCTCGTTTCTAACGATAGTAATGAACCATCTCGCAGGCGATAATACTTACGTTTTTCCTCAAGTGCCTGAAGAATATCTCGAATCTGCCCCTCCGGAATTCCATCCATTTCAAACGTAAATTCCAACCAATTTGTACGCTCTTTCTTTAGTCGAACACGAATTTTCAGCGGTGTGCTTTTTTTTGATATTCGATTCCTCACAGCGGTTGTTGCATACACTTGAACAAGCTTTTGCAATTTTGGCAAAGTATGATACAGAAATTCATATTCCAATTCTTCATTATGTAAAAAATAACCCTCATCAGTTTTTGTAAATGAGCTTGCCTCCATCAATTGTAAAATTTCCTCTTCTTTTTCTTCATCCCTAATGATTGCTGTACCAGCTAATTGACTTCTATTTTCCAATGGATTGATCACCATATGTTCATAGTGAAATTCCACCCCCGCAAGTAATCGGTTTCTAATACGATCCAAATATAACTTTGCATGCAAAGGTGCTTTTTTAAATTGATCAACTAAATTTCCATTGACACGAATTTCCCCTAATTTTTTCAAACTAGGTGCAACTTTTTCTAAAAATAATTGAAACTGATTTTCAGAGAAAGTTATTTGGTTTGTTCCTGATTCTTCCAACATTTGTTTTAAATCTGAGATGCGTTTACTTTCCTCGCTTTTCAGCGAATGTAATTTCCCATCAACTAAAACAAAGTTATACTCATTGAATACAATTAAATTATTTATTCCAATAACCTTTAGGAGAAAACCATTACCTTCCCTTTCAGTTAATTCAAATTGTAGTGGTAGCTTTTCAGTGGTAACTACTAATCGGTCATGTGTCTTTCCACTGTATTCCATTTTTATAAACGAAGTGTTTATTAATAAGGGGTAGAGTCTTTCCCACGATGATGGTGGGATAAGAATCGTGTTATCTTTGATTGAATGAGCCTGATCATTATATGTCTTTTCATCCAAAATCACCTGGATTAAGTGCTGAAGAATTTCATCTGCATCCTTTGTAAAACAATGCAGGGCCGGATCATACTTAAATGAATTAGATATTAAACATGAACGGCCATTTTTTATGTTCATAAGAAAATCACGAATTTTTTCTATCTGAATTAAGTCAATTTTTATTTTTATTCCGAAAAAATAGTTGTCATCAATTTTAATAGGATGGCAGATGAACTCAAGCGGAACGATTTGCCGATTTTCAAAATGTAGCTGATGCGCACTTGATCGTTTGGGTTGGGCGGAGAATAGATTGAGTACATCACTAGATAAATCATTGTCTAATGAATGTGATATTTCTATCCTCCCCTTACGTTGATCCTCATAAATCGCAAGTAGTACAGCGGCAATATGTTGGCAGTCCCTATTAAAAGAAGCGAGTGTCGGGCAGCTGCATGTCGAATGAAAAGTCCCATTTCTATCTACTTCTATTAATACATGGAAATATTCTGTTCCTGTAACAGTTGCTTCACATCTCTCCGAGAGCAAAACGTCAAATTTTACTTTATTTGCACGAAAAAAAGCTTCTCCTTTTTTATAGGAGACGGTTCCACAACGTTCTTTAATTGCTTTTAAATTTAATTTTATCTCCACTTAGGCTCGCTCCTTTCTGGAACGGATTGACTAGTAATCTGTCTTACCATTTTATAATAAATAAAGTGTGAATGAAAAGTTTTCGGGTTCGTATTCGAGGTCCTATCAGCGGGTAACCTAATAAAATTACATTATATATAAGTAAAAATTCATCGGTTTTTTCTGATTGGATGGGAGACGGAAATCAAAAAGGCAGTTTATTTTTAATAAACCACCTTTTTATATTTGAGTTTATACTTGCTTTGTCAAAGCGGAGTACAGTTTGCTAATTTACTAATCTAAAATTGACCCACCGTCAATAATCAATTCGATTCCAGTAACAAATCTTGATTCGTCAGACGCTAAATAAAGGACCCCGTATGCAATATCTGAAGGCTGACCAAGAATATTTAATGGAATACCTGCTAATGTAGTTTCTCTTACTTCCTTATTGCTAGTAAACATTTCAATCATCGGAGTTTCGATTGTACCCGGGTGTACGGAGTTGACACGAATATTGTATTTCCCATAATCAAGGGCAACATTTTTCGTTAACAGTCTAAGTCCGCCTTTCGAGCTATTATATGCAGCGTTACCTACTCCATTAATACCTGATAATGAAGAGATATTAACGATACTTCCACCTCCCGCTTTTTTCATTTCAGGAATAACTGCTTTAATTCCTAAATATGGGCCCTTCGTATTAATTTCAAGTATCTTATCCCAAGTAGATTCTTCTAAATCCTCAATTGTTTGAGTGATAAGACCTGTAATTCCCGCGTTGTTTACAAGAATATCGATCTTTCCATATTCCTTTACAGCCATATCAACAACGGTTTTCCACTCATCTGCTGATGTTACGTTATGTTTAATTGCAATTGCTTCGCCGCCATTTTCCCTAATTTCTTTCACTACATTTTCTAATAATTCAAATTGAACATCAGTAGCTACAACTTTCGCACCTTCACTTGCAAATAATCTTGCTTCTTCTGCCCCTTGTCCACTAGCAGCTCCTGTAATAATTGCTACTTTGTTAGCTAAACGTCCCATTGGTATCTCTCCTCTTAATTGTTTTATTTTTAGGGAAAAAAGTAATAGTAGTAGTTTTTCTAACTACGTTTAAAAACAATAATGATAGTATCACTATCATTATCATAGCTACATTATAATTCTTATATTTAAAAATAACAATTATCTAGTTTATCTGCTGCATAAAATTGACGGTTAATTGTTATTTTGTTAGCATCTTTACAGTATTAAGTTTAAGGGAAGTGTAAATATGGATCCTCAAAGTAGATGGGAACAAGAGCGACAGGAAGGAAAAAATAAACGTAAGAAAAGCATAGTAAAGGCAGCTGAACAGGTGTACAGCAGAAAAGGCTTTGAAAAAACAACCATGCAGGATGTTGCGGATGAAGGAAATTTAGGTATTGCTACTGTTTTTCGTTACTTTCCTAAAAAAGATAAATTAATTGAGGCTGTGGCTGTGAGCATATTGGAAAGATATTTGTGCATCTTTGACACGGTAGCGACATTAAACATTACATGTCTGGAAAAGATTGAAAAACTCTTTGATCATTTTATCCTTGATATTCAGCCGGAAAATTTAGAAAGCACACAGTTACTTGAAGCATTTGAAAGCTATGCTACCACTTCAGTTGAAGAACTTGAAAATTATCAAGATTACATAGATATTCGAAAAAAAATAGCCGATATACTTTTTAGAATCATTGAGGAAGGGATGGGGGACGGCTCGATTCGTACAGATATACGTACGAAAGATGTTTTAGCTTCCGTCATTAATGCATTTGGTTTATATTCAAGAAAACTTTCCTTATTTGAACGGATTCCCTTCATTGAGGATCATCCGGAACCTAGTGTTCAGTTATCTTTAATTAAACAGATTTTTATGGGTTATATTAAAGCTTAGCGCGAGTAACTATTATTTTTCCTACTTAGAAAGGTTTGTTTTCTATAAGGGTATACCTTCGAGGGGAATGTGAAGAAACACCTTAAGGATTCGTTCAACGGCTAGCAGTTGGAACCGGACGTAGATTAAAATTTATCTATTTTATGATTCTTAAGTAAAAAGCTCTCTCACGTCGAATGAAATGAGAGAACCTTTGTAGTCTTTTCTATTTCTTCATAAACTCCTCAATTTCTTCTGTGGAACGGAAGATATCCTTGGAAAGTATTTCGTTCCCCTCTTCTGTTACTAACACATCATCTTCAATGCGGATGCCGATTTCTTCTTCCTCAATATATAGTCCCGGTTCAACCGTTAACACCATTCCAGGTTGAATAATTAGATCTTTATAACTGCCAACATCATGGGTATCAAGTCCGAGGAAGTGGCTGACACCGTGATAGTAATATTTGCTAATTTCACTTTCTTCTTTTATTAACCCAACTTTAATACATTCTTCCGCCAAAACTTTTTTTGTATGTTCATTAAGCTTAGCGAATGGAACACCCGGTTTAATCAACTCAGTTGTTTCTCGTAGAGCTTTTAGAACGATATCATAATACATTTTTTGTTTATCTGTGAATTTGCCATTTACCGGAAAAGTGTAGCTAATATCCGCACTATAATAGTCATACTGTGCTCCTAGATCAAGTAACACAAGATTGCCATCTTCGACTGTTGCATCATTATTTTCATAGTGTAGGACTGTGCCGTTTTTTCCGCTCGCAACAATCGTATTAAACGCATAGCTCTTTACACCTTCTGATTTTAATGTAAAATCAAAATAAGCCTCCAACTGGTACTCTTTTAGCCCCGCTTTTGCATGACCCATTAAATTTTTTATTCCATTTTGTGTAATTTCAATTGCTTTTTTAATCTTTTCAATTTCTAGTGGTTGTTTAAATACGCGAAGTTCACAAATTTCCGGATAGACATTTTTTATTTGCACGTAAGGGAAATTCACACGGCATTTTGCTGCAAATTGCTGTGCCTTTGTTGTGACAGTATCTAATTCTCGTCTTTCAAGATCTAGGAATAAAGTAGAATCAGTGATTGAAAATAAGATTCTTGATAAAAAGGATTCAAACTCATCGATATAATGAATGGATTCAATTCCGGAACGATCCTTAGCTTCTTCATTAGAAATCGTTTTTCCCACCCACTTTTCCATAATTGGATCAGCTTTTTTTATAAATAAATATTCTTCAACCTTTTCACTTGTTTTCTGAGCTAGAAAAATAACATTAGGCTCGTCAATCCCTGTTAAATAATAAAAATTACGGTTAGGAACGAATTTGTATTCTTCATCAGCAGATTTCTGAGGTGCATTCCCGGCAAATAAAATAAGAAGCGATTGTTCATCCAATTTTTCATATAAACGTTTTCGATTATGTACATAAAAATCTTTATTCATACTATGTTCCTCTTTTCTTTAAAAATCTACTACTATTCTATAACTATACCATTATTCCGAAATTTCCCAAAACAAAAACTAAACTAGAAAATCACTTTCTAGTTCAGTTTTTGTTTATATTCTTGTATGTAAGGCTGTATCCTCCTGCTTTGCTTCTTCCCACCCTTTACATACATCTACCCAATCTTTTGCAGATGAAAAGGTATTCAATTCGTCTAATGTTAATTCAATTGCCGAATTCGCATTGCCACAAGCGGGGAAAACACTTTCAAACCGTTTCATTGAAATATCTAAAAACACATGTAAATCATTTTTTAAACCAAATGGGCAAACACCACCGATTTTGTGACCTGTTTGTTCTAATACCTCATCTGGTGAAAGCATACGAGCCTTATAGCCAAAGGTTTGGCGAAATTTCTTATTGTCTATTTTTGCATCTCCGGCGGCAACGATAAGAATTGCAGCATCTTCCTCACCTTTAAACGACAACGTTTTAGCGATTCTTGCCGGGATGACACCGATAGTTTCCGCAGCTTGATTAACGGTTGCACTCGATGTTTCAAATTCCATTATATCTTTCTCACGGTTCCATTGCTTAAAATGGGCTTGTACGCTTTCTATCGACATCGATACCATCCTTCCAATTTTCAGTATTAATAAAAAATGATAACATAATTTTAAGGAATATGAAATTTGCAACTACTCTCACCTACAAATATTTATATTCTATTCAAATTATTTCAATATCTAATAGTTTAATGTTAAAATATATATATAAATTTATTTTTAAATAAGGAGATTAAATATATGGGAAGAGTACAAAATAAAGTCGCATTGATAACTGGTGGTGCTTCAGGAATTGGTTTATCATCGGCAATATTATTAGCACAAGAAGGAGCAAAGGTTGTCATTGGTGATTATAATACGGAGGGCGCAAAAAAAGCTGCGAATAATCTTAAAGAGCAAGGTTTTGAAGCTGTAGGGATTTTTCTAGATGCTTCAAAACAAGAATCAATTAAGGAAGCAATTGATTTTACAATTGAACAATATGGTACCATTCATATTCTTTATAACAATGTCGGGTTAACTAATCTTCAGAAAGATTTAGATGTCGTAAATATTGATTTGGATGAGTGGGATCGCCTGATGAATGTTAATGTAAAAAGTGTCCTATTAGGGAGCAGATACGCCATTCCGCATATGATTAAGGCTGGTGGAGGATCGATCATCAATACTGCCTCTATGGCTGGATTTGCGGGTGATTCTTTGCGTTCTGCTTATGGGGCTTCAAAAGCGGCAGTTGTTAATTTAACTCGATATATTGCCTCTCAATACGGCAAAGATAATATTAGGTGTAATGCAGTTGCACCAGGTCTTATATTAACTCCCGCTGCTAAAAAGAATTTACCACCTGCAGTTTTAAATATTTTTGAGAAATATAACGCTTTACCCTACCACGGAGAACCGGAAGATATCGGCTATACCGTTTTATTTTTAGCATCTGATGAATCGAAATTTATCACTGGACAAACGATTCAAGTCGAGGGCGGTCATTACATGGGCAATCCAAGTATGGCTGATTTTAATGCCTTAAGCAATAAGGCATAATTATGTTCTGAACTATTCAACTTTGAAAATTTTCATACATTTCATGAAGAACCATTTTTTGTCCGATGTATTTATATCACTATTCGAGTTATAATAAAAGAAATAGAAAAAATTGGACGTATAGAAGGATGGTGACTTTCCATGAAAAATCGTGATAAAAGGCGAAAACGGAAACGTGACTTTCTAAAAAATTATCTTAAAGATCGATTGAAAAATTGGAAGCCTAATTCGGACAAATCGCCTGTGTCAAATAGTGGAAGGCAAGTGGATAAGTGAGATTTATTTAGGGTATCATTTCATGTGGTACTCTTTTTTTGCATGAGAGGGAAAAGTCCCCCTCGATCAATACGATTGATCTGTTAAAGTTTTTCTAATTCTTCCTCAAAATAAAAAGTAGCCGGATGTTCTTTCACAATATACGAGTTACGCTTCATATTAGTAATGTATTTTGCTTTTACTACTGTTACTTGTTCGTTAGTGGCCAATATCTTTACCAACTCATTTTTCGTAAATTTATAATTTCCCTTCATTTTTACACCTCTTTATAAATATTATATCATATTCCGCTCATTCCTACAGACTGGAATAGATGCCTTTCTATTTCCAGGAGACTATGGTATGCTTTATAAAAGTGAGGTGTTCGTTTTGACAAATTATAAAGCAAAAAAGAGTAACCTTAACACATTATTAGTACAAAACAATATGGATTTAGACATATTAGAGGAAAATACGAAAATTCCAAAAAGTCAGCTTGAGGATTATTTATCAAAAAAAGTTATGAATTTAAATACAGCGATGACAATTTCAAAAGAATTAAACTGTCAAATTGAAGATTTATATGAATGGAAAACAATTTCAAAAAAATAAACCTTCATCCAAATCTATATTAAAAGGGGATGCTGCATAAGTCTAATAACTTATGCAACATCCCCTTTTTGCTTGAATTATTTCGTTATAAATAAAGTAATATACCGAAAAAGTGACAGGCTGATCCAGCCATAACAAAGATGTGCCAGATCGCATGATGGTATTTAAATCCTCTCCACATATAAAATATGGAACCAATCGTGTATATTAATCCTCCGGCAACTAACAAAATGATTCCAGTTTGACTTAAATTCATCAAAATGGGTTTCCAAATTGTTATGATCCCCCAGCCCATGACTATATATAAAATAGTCGATGTAAAGAGATACTTTTTCACAAAAAAGCATTTAAAGATTGTACCTAAAATCGCTAGTCCCCAAACGATACCAAAAATCGTCCACCCTTGCCACCCCTTAACAATAAGGAATAAATAAGGTGTATACGTACCAGCAATAAAGAAATAAATAGCTGAGTGATCAAATATCTCAAAAACATCTTTCGCCTTTCCTTCACGGAGTGCATGTACAAGTGTAGATGACATATATAAGAATAGCATCGTAATGCCATAAACTGTAAAACTAATTATATGCCATGCATTCCCAGTAAGACTTGAAAAAATGATTAGCAAAACAAGTCCAGCGACACTTAGAAGTGCACCGATCCCATGTGTAATAGAATTAGCTATTTCTTCCCCTTTGGAAAATGTATGAGTAGCTGCCAATAGGATCATTTCCTTTCATAACTTAATTATATATAACCTAAAATAGTATGCACTATCTGAATATCGATAACTATTACCTAAAACAACAAAAGCCCTACCTCTCTTTTGTCCTAACGGCTCCTTGACCGTGCCAGTGTGAATCAGGTTATTTAAAGTCAAAATTCTACATTCTTGATGGAAAAATTCTGAAATAGATAGATGATTTTCTTGTAAATACAATTGAGGTAATTATGAATGGAAAATTAAGTGGTTTTTAATGAACGATTGTTTACGGAAAATAAGGTAAAAACATTATTTTCGAAAAAAGCCGAAAGAATATAAAGGTGAAGCTCTACAATTGCAAAGCTTCACCTTTCAATTGTTTTTATTAAGCTTTTTGAACGTTAGCAGCTTGGTCTCCGCGTTGACCTTGCTCGATATCAAAAGTAACCTTCTGACCTTCTTCTAATGTTTTAAAGCCTTCGCCTTGAATCGCTGAGAAGTGAACGAATACATCGTCTCCACCTTCACGTTCGATAAATCCAAAACCTTTTTCACTATTAAACCATTTTACTGTACCTTGTACCATGTGTAGTTCCTCCTAGTGTGTCAAGCACACAATGTATTACTATCCTTGCTCATTGGATATCAAGTCGATAAGCTTTAATTCACTTTTTCTACCATACATACCGAACAAAAATAATTCTTTTTAAGAATAACAGAAGTAAACGATAAAAGCAAGTTTTTATACTGGGATAGAGTTGATCTTTCCTTATTAGTTGATTATCAATCACCGTTCTCTTTCATTGATATAACTGATCACTATTTCCAGTTTCCGGATTTTGATATTGATTCATATATTGTTGAATTTGTGATTGATCTTCAGGGATTACTTTATACATTGCACCGATTTTTCCAATCATTGTTGTTTCTGCCGGTTCTAATGCATAATAACCTTTCTTCACCATATACTGCCACATGTCATAGGCGTGTGAACAACTCATCATAAAGGCAGTTTGACAAAATGATCGTATTTTTGGATTGGCCATTTCCATGGCTGACCATGCATACTCACGCCCAGCACGTTTGAGAGTTAATAAATATGCTGTAGCCATTTCTCGATCATTCATATTTTCAATCAATGTTCGAGGCTGGATAGGCGGATATTGATTCATATTTGAACTAGTAAAATCCTGAAGCTTCCCATCCTCTTTTAATAATGGCAATTCTTTTTTGGCACCATCCAATTCGTTTAAAAACTCTACTTTCATATTATAGTCTCTAACATGTAATGGAAAATGGGTTTCCAGTATACTTTTAAACTCCTGGCATTGTACATGTTCTAACATATATGCCATATTTGTTATCGAATTAACACAACTCATCGTTAATTCATTTAGATCATGTAATTCATGTGCAGCAAGTTTCATTTCTATTCCCCTCATTTCATACTTTTTTCATTGTTAGCTTGTTCGTTTTGGAGGGAACTATTCCAATACAGCCGTTTAATTTTCTAAACACAAATGAACGCCCTCCAAACGGGAAAGGGCGTTCATTTATCTTCATTATATTATTTCTTCTGTTTAACCGTAAATTTAGTAGGTTCTGCTTCCACTTTAAAGCCATCAGAATCAATAGCTTCCGTATAAATGGAATAAGTTCCGTCCGGTAAATCCTTCTCAGGCTTCCAATTCATATGGATTTCCGCTTGATGTTTGACATCGAAAGTATCGACAATTTTTCCGTCCGGTCCAGCAATTTTAAATTTCCAATCCACCTTTTTAATAGCAAATCCGTTGATTTGCAGTGGCGCATCTTCGTTTACATTTGAACCATATATGCCAAGATAATTAATTAACATGTCTTTATTGATATAGCCCGGGTCACCCCATACATTGAATCCAGCGTTTAAAGCCCAATCAATTCCAATAATGACCATGCCTTTTGGCTCTATCTTTGATAGGTACGAAGTTGCACCTTCGGGAATCGATTGATATTGTCCATTAATCCAAAGGATCGCACCATCATATCCACTCCCACCTGCATTGTCTTTCGCATTCCAAGAAATTTTGTATTTTCCATCAATCGGCTCTACTTTTATATTATCAATCGTTGGGGCCACTGAATCAATTTTAACTGGCATTTTCACCTTTTGCGGTTTGGCATTTTTGTAATCTAGTGTACTTGTAATCGTTAATTGATATTCTCCGTCGGGAACAATTTCCCCTTGGTCATTTGTTGCATCCCAAGGATACATTTCCCCCGATATAGAGAAGTCGTTGTACGCCATAATGTTCTTCGAAAATTTCCACGGGGACCCATCAGATGTAAATTCACTGAAGTTTCCTAATTGACGGATTTTCTTTCCATTATTGTTCTCAACCGAAAGATTTACTTCTTTCAAATTTCTAAATACTGTAAAGGAAGGATACACACCAGATAAAACGGAATTAGGTGAGTAAGCAATATGGTTCATATTAAATTCCCCTGTTTGCGCATCATAACCTAATGGCATTTCACTCATCTCATCCCATAATACGGTATAGCCTAAAAATACATCTTTATCCCATGCTGGAGCATCAATATTCTTTAGTGAATCCCACTGACCATAAAAGCCCATATATGGCATGGATAATTCAGGCAGGTCTTTATTTACAGGTACAAAACGGACAAATCCTTCAACGAAACTATTTTTCCGTAAATCTTTTGGTAAAATTAGATCGACATGTACATTTTGCTTCTTTCCATCTTTAACTTTTATCCTTACTGGTTTGTCATAAGAAATCTCTTTCCCGTTTAATAGTCCAACCGCATTTTTTACACGTTTACTTGAAAGTGTTAAATAATCGTGAGATCGGTCGGGTTTGCCATCACCATTTAGATCATATTCCTTATATTCCGTATCATCTGTTAAGACATCCAAATAAACATTATACTCCACATCTTCAGATTTTTTCTCTGAAAGGGGTACAACACTTAAATCAAATTGGGCCATTTGATTATTTATTTCCTTCAAAGCAACTGATCCTTTTCTTTCTGCACTAGCCGCTTTATTTTCTATTAGTACCGGTGTTTGCAAAGCATTTTTAATTTGCATCATGCCTGCCCCTTGTTTACGCGGAGAATAAGGAAGCATATTATTCGAGCTTTGATCATATTCAATCTTCGATGTATTCATTAAAGCGGTTTTTGTCTTTAAAATCGTATTCATATTTTTCGGTAATCCTTTTTCATAAAAGGATTGAAGGACAAGTGTTGCTCCCCCAACAACGTGCGGTGTGGACATTGATGTCCCACTATAAACATCATATTGATTATCAAAAACGGTTGAATAGATACCACCACCAGGTGCTGTGATTTCCGGTTTAAAATCAAGTGTATGTGGTGCACCTATAGAAGAAAAATCAGATATTTCATCATGGTTTGGATTTTCAACCCATACTCCCCCACTAAGTTGTGCGGAAACCGCCTGACCGTTTTGAAGCTCCTTGATCAGTTTATTTCCATCTTTCACACTTGTAACAACAGCTGGAATTGAATATGGACTGAAATCTGATTCTTTGTAATCACCCCATGCTGGAGTTGGTGCAATAATAACCGCTTTAGCACCTTTATCTTGAGCATTAAATTGGAGATGCGAATTGATTCCTAAATCAAGATCTGGTTGTACAACGGCAATTTTATCTTTTACATCAATATTTTTGTAATCATTTGCGCTCCCTTTACCTGCAAATACTAGAGGGTATTCTTCGCCTTCTTTCACTGTTTTTTTCAATTTTAAATAACTTGGTTCATAAAAACCAATTTCATCTCCCGTAGATAGCTTTATACTAGGTTTATGGACAATGTTATTTTCGTATGAAGCTACTTGTAAAGCATACGGACTGACACCTGGTGATCCTAAAATACCTATATCCGGATTATCCGCATATGGTTTTGTGGAAGATGAAAGCTTGTCATTTTTTGTACTGTAATAGGCATTTCCACCTGCAGCAACTACTAATACACCATTATTCGTTGCAAGTCGTATCGCTTTTTGTACCGTATCATCCTCTTCACCAACGAATCCGCCATCAGAACCTAAGCTTAAATTGATAACATCCGCACCCATTTCAACAGCATGGTTGATTCCGGCAACAATGTCATCCTCGTATGCGCCCCCACCATTATCTGAGAATACTTTTTCTGCAAGAATTTGGACATTTGGAGCAATTCCTTTGACTCCATCATTTTCTTCATCACCGTTAGCCCCGATCGTTCCGGACACATGCATGCCATGTGAACTTTCGTATGGAAGTACATCGTCGTCTTTGTCCGCCCAATCATAGCCGGTTGGTACTTTATCGGTATACCAGCGGTCAGCTACTTTGGTTTCGTCAAGCTTACTTTGTATCTTCTCTTTTGTTAGCTTTTCTTTTTCCTTTCCTTCTTCTGACATCACCATATCTTTATGGCGATAATCAACTCCGGAATCGACGACACCGACAAGCATTCCTTCACCTTTAAGCCCGAGTTCTTCCCAAACTTGTTGGACTTGCACCATACTTTTTGAAGATTTCATTGCTTCCGAGTACGTTTTTGCAATGGTTACATTTGCAACACCATCAATTTTCTTAATGGTCTCCATATTTCGAAACTCTGTCTCCATACTAAATCCATTAAATCCGCGAACAAATTGATGTCTTAGTTTTGTCTTTATTCGTTTTTTCGTTATTTGATTAATGACTTGATCATGCGTTTTTAATTTTTTCTTTTCCTCAAGTACACTCGTTTGTGTGTCCACCAATGGCTCATCAGTTAGTTCAACGATTAATCTCACTTTATCTTTAGGTGCAAATGGTTTATTCGTAGCTTTATTAATATCAGATTTTGTGATTCCTAGTTTATTTTTGGCATCAAGATTCGCTTTTTGCTTTTGTTCTCTTAGAATTTCCTGCCCTTTTTGAACAATTGATTCAACGTTAACCTTACTTTGGTTACTCCTTTCCTCTGTATTTGCGAAACTATAATTACTGCCGCTAACTAATAGTGCTGCTAATATACCCGAGCTTATTATTTTAAATGGTATCGACCGTCGGCTTCTCCGTTTCATATATGGTCCTCCTCGTTAACAAACAATCTATATTACTAGTAATCATTGTTCCTTAGAATCTTTCGGTTCCTCATCTTTATCAAGTTCATTCGTATTCGAATCACTAGAATGCTTTTTTACCTCTTCATTATGTTCGTCATCAGTCTGAACATTTTTTCCACTGTCGGGTTGTGTATCGTTCTTTTCCTCTGATTTATCATCAGCCGGATCCCCAGCGTGATCTTTCGCCTCCTCATTTGGTTTATCCATGCTTTTTTCAATTGGTTTATTTTGCTCTTCTTTTTTCTCCACAGTTGCTAAAAGCTTCTTTTGATCGAGTGGTTCACGGATCATTTCATCAATATAATTTTTGAGTCCTGTGAGGTGATAGCTTACTTCCTTTTTCTCACAAGAAACGGTCTGATTTATCATTGTTTGATAAGATTCACCCGGGCTCAATATTTTTTGTTCGGTTTCCAACTGTACGGGGATCTCCATATTCGAAATGTTTTTTATCGAAATCATTTGCGAAATTTCACAGTTTTTCAAGTATGACACTTCATGCTTTGATATTGATAGTAGATCTTCAGTAGTGGCATTCGTTATTTTTCCGCTTGCTTTAATTTCTGAAGTAAACCAAGCATAGGTATTAGATTTTCCTATGATAAAAAATAAACAATATATTAAAATAGTGAATTGAATGAGCTTAAAAAGGTGCTTTTTTTTCATACAATCCCTTCCTTACTACAAAGGCAGCCAAATATATTGACTGCCTTTCTTGTCTATTATTCTCCGTCGTACTTAGAACCATCGTCTGTTTGTTTTGCTTGTACTTTCAAGTCTGCCGAATAACTAACACCTTGATAGTCATTGTTTGCACTTTCATCTAGTTTTACAGCAAACATGATGTCGATATATTGATCAGATTTTAAACTCCAAAATGGTTTATTCGTGCCATCTCCTAGAACCCAATCTTTTGCAGATACTGCTTTGAATCCGGCAACACCTGTTTCTCCAACAACACCTGTAACAGCTGTAACTCCTGGTGCGACCTCGATTTCGCCATTAGATGCTTGCATTGTATCTACTACATTGGTTGTTCCATCAAATAACTTTTCCAGCTTAATTTTTGAAGCTTTTAAGACGTCTCCGCTCGGCTTTTCCTTGTATTTCAGTGCGATATAACCAACTTTATATTTTTTAATATTAATATCTTTATCCAATGATTGGTTTAAGGTCGCTTTGATATGAGAATCTTGGGATCCCGTATTATCAATCGTCATCCATTCACCATATTTTAATTGAGATGGGGCAAAATCAACTCCATCAATGATTTTTTCAGTAATATTTTGACCATTATTTAATTGCAATGAACCGTTGGCAATTTGCCCAGATGCATTTGTCTCAGATGTAAACCAAGAATAAGTACCAAATCCTGCCGAAACGACTAGTGCTCCTACGAATGTAGTTCCCAATAACGCTTTCTTCATCTTTTTCATAAATAAAATCCTCCCTTTTCTAATCAATAAATAATTTATCAACTTGGGGTGGTATTCTATGATGTTTACTACATTTTCACATTATTTTTTCGGTTCAAGACCTAATGCACGTAAGAAGTCTTCTAATCCTTTTCTGCCAAGTTTTTCTTGAGGCTTTGCATTTTTCTTCGCTGTCGCTCCAACTTTTAAGAAGTTCTTTTCGATGAAACGAACATCTTTTTCATCGACAATGCCATCTTGATTGATGTCTACTTTCGCTTGTTTTTTACCATAGAATGTAGACAATTGTACGATATCGTAAATATCGACGACTTCATCGCCATTCACATCCCCGGCAATATTACTCTCCATACGGGTGTTATTGGATATTCCGACCAATTCCCCATCTACTGTTTTACTAAGTTTCACTGATTGCTTACTCGTTAAATGGCCTGGAACTTCAACATAAATATCATAATCCTTCTCGGAAACTGGTATACCATGAATCTCAGCATATCCTCTATCATCAATAGTTCCTTGATATTTCTTTCCATTTCCTGCCTGTGCATAAACTTTTGCGCCTATTTTTGAAAAATCAATATTGGCATTTGTACCATCTTCATTTAAGAAGCCTTCAGCATCCACATATCCTCTCACAACTGAATGCTTTGGAATGATTGAAAATTGATCATTTGCAAATCCAGGAATCGTTGTTTCCTCAGAAGACCCTGCTTTTGTGTATGAAAATTCGTAAACGTTAATTTGTGAGAATCCACTATACTCTTCATCACTCACGACTTTAAAGCTGACATCAAGGAATGGTATATCCCCTTCAAATCCTTGGAAATCTTTTTTATCAATGTCAGCTCCGACATTAACCTTATTCGTCCAGAGATCTTTATCAACGGATGGCTTTTTAAGATTTATTTTTAAATGGTTATCTTTTGCATATTTTTCAAATGCTTTATTTACCTTTACATCTTTAAATTCGTACAATAGATTCGAATATTCAACACCAAATGACCCCGATACAAGCTTTTTCACATTATTTACATCTAAAGTCATCGTGATCGTATCGCCAAGCTTCACTTTATCTTTATCATAGCTAGGCAATACGTATTCCGTCCCCTCTTTAACAAAGGTATAATTAATTGCTCCTCCGAAGAAGTTAGCGGCCGTTGCTAAATCAACAGGCACAAGCTTTAAATTAACAGGTTCTTCTAACTCCTCAGGCAAGACACCAAATTTGATATCACCATTTGGCTGTACTGGCAACGTACCTGATGGAAAAGGTGAATTTTGATAATAATAGAGTGAATTTGCTGACTGATCATACTTTAGTCCTTTTGATTTTAATACATCAATGGTAGAATCATAGACATTTCCATGTACCCATAATGCATGATAGCCATCTTCATCTGTATACATTGTGTCATCGACTTCATAGAATTTTGGCTTATAATCTTTGTATGTTACTTCTGGTGCTTTATTATCTACAATAATCACTGAATCGTTTATATATGATTTACCTTTTTCATCGGTTGAAATCGCTTCAAAAATATAATCACCATCGGCTAACCGAATCGGCTTATCCGCAATTGGTTTAGATGGATCGTTTGTGAACGGATAAACACTTCCTGTAAATGCCCATAATAAATATTTTTCCGCATCCGGTTCAATTTTATCTGCTTCAAAAATAGAACCGATGAAGCCTACAGGCTCACCTGTTTTCCCGTCTTTTACGAGTATATCAATTGTTTTCATTGGGCTTTTCAATTTAAAGATTCCATTGACAAATGGATTTAAGAATGGATGAAATTTCGTTGTATCAGTTGCCACTGCCGGTCTATCCAGTTCAAAATAATCCACACCTTGATCTGTATAACGGATGGCAAATGGAATTTGATAGCTTTCCTCATTATTTTGTTTGTTTACAAAATGAATGTAGCCTTCATATCTTCCGTTTGCCGCATCCAATGGGACATGTATTGCTGGTTTAACTTCTTTCTTTTCTCCTGAAGATACAGAAATAGAATCAGAGATTTTAACCTCTACGCCATTTTTCTTCGCATCTTTTATATTATCTTTTGCTGGTAAAAACTCTACTTCGACTTTAAATTCTTTATCTTCTTTTTCATGATTTTCAATCACTACCTTTTTTTCTAAATCTAATTCTTCATCTTTTTGATAGTGACTTCCAAAGGCGATAGAACCTGTTTCTTCATCAATTTCTACGGTTTCATTTCCTTCTACATTCTCTGTCTTATCAAGAACTTTTAAAGAAACACCTGCATGTGCTGCTTCATAAATATCAATACGACCTGCCCCTACTTCATTTACTGAATATTTTTCTTTCATCTCATCTGCTGTGTTCATCAAGGCAGCTTTTACATCAAATGGCGTGTAGTCCGGATGCTCTTGCAACAGTAAAGCGGCTGCTCCCGCAACATGTGGAGATGCCATAGATGTTCCTTGCATACGTGTGTACGCAATATCATAATTGTCTCCATCATCAGGATCATTCATATATTCAGGATAAGTTGAAAAGATAGCTACTCCGGGTGCAACAACATCTGGCTTAATATCATAGTTTTTCGCAACAGGGCCACGTGAACTGAAATCTGCTAAATAATCACCTTCAGTATGTACACTTCCAAGTGATCCAAAAGTTATAGCGATGTCCCCTTGTGCCTTTAAACGTTCACCGTCTACTTTTGTAAGCTGGAAGGTTGGAACATACCCAGTGCTTTCTCCTAAGTAAGCTGAAATTTCACCTTCAACATTATTGTAAACAATGACTGCTTTCGCTCCTGCTTTTTCCGCATTTTTAATTTTTTCATCGAAAGCGATTTCGCCACGTTGGATTAAAGCTAACTTACCTTTTACATCTTTCCCTGAAAAGTCGCTGCTTTTTCCTAGTCCAACATAGACAATATCTAAAGACTTATCTTTCAAGTCTTCTAATTTGTCTGTAAAGTTCTTCCCTAATAGTTTCATTTCTGGGTACTTTTCTTCACCAGCGCTTGCTGAATATGTTGCAATCGTTTGGGACACATCACTTGCTCCTACAGTAATAGCTAAAGCGGATGTACCAGGGGATCCCACTGTACCTTCAGTTGGTCCTGCATTACCTGCCGCAACAACGGAAACAACTCCTGAAAGCATCGCATTATTAATAGCTACGGCTGTTGGGTAAAGTGCATCATTTACATTTGCACCTAATGATAAGTTGATAACATCCATGTCATCCTCGACTGCCTTATCAATTCCTGCAAGAACGGCATCTGTATACCCACTTCCATACGGTCCAAGGACTCGGTATACATATAGGTCTGATTCAGGTGCAACCCCTTCAACAGCATAATCAACATGATTTTTCTTTTGTCCTGCAATAGTCCCGGATACATGGGTTCCATGCGAAGTGTAATAGGTGGATCCCGAACTAGGATCGACTTCCGGATACTGTGTCTCTTTCCAATCTGCATAAGTTGTCTCCATTGGATCCGAATCATTATCGACAAAATCATATCCACCTTTATAAGCATCTTTTAAATCCGGGTGGTTATAGTCAACACCTGTATCGATCACGCCAACTTTGATTCCTTTTCCAGTAACCTTCTCATCATGAAGCTTATCCGCACCAATTTGTTGATTACTATCTGCTGATCCCGATTGGGCAGTAGATTTCAATTCTTTCGGTTCTTTAGGAAGATCTAGCTTAATTTCTTTATTATTCCATATACGCTTGACAATATCTGATTTCACTAGTTCCTCAAGCATATTGCCAGGAACGGTTACGGCAACTCCATTAAATGCATTTTTATATTCTCTAGTAATCTTGGACTCATTTACATTTTGACTGTAAGCAATTTTTAAGCCTGTTAATTTATTAAATTCTTTTTTAAATTGTTGATGTGATGCTTCTACTTTTATTTTGGCGGAAGATAGTGCCACTCGCTTGCCCTTTTCTGCCTGTTTCATAATTTCTACCTTTGCAGGGGCTTGTTTGAATTCAACAATGACGTTGACTAATTCAGGAGTGTTCACATTGATATCCGGAGAGATAACAAATCCTGGACCAACTTCTAGCTGCTTTAGTGCTCTTCTTTGTTGTTCCGTTAAATTTTTCAAAATTCCTTCAGCTTCTGTAATCTTAGTGTGTCCTTGATCTTTTGCTAGAACATTTGTCGGAACGCCCGAGGTGGCAATTAAACTTGCAGTTAAGGCTGAACCCAACAATATGTTCCCTAATTTTCTCTTTTTCATACCCTTCCTCCTTATTCATCATATTTAAGTGAAAAACATGTTGTCATTTTTCCGAAAGTATCTTCAAATAAGGAAATCAGCTTTTACTAATTAGAAGATTCAATATAAACAGAATTGGACAAATATTCACTTAACATCATTGTATACGAGGTAAGATATGGCGTAAATTGGGGTAATTACTGAAAGAAAAGTCAGTTCTTTTCGACCACTGTCGGGTGGGTAAAAACTCATAAATAGGGTTCTATCATGTATAAAAGTAGAGAAATAAACCTTTGTTCCTGATGTCTATTCTCCTATATAAATTAGAAAATGGAGAAATTCACAGTCGAAATTACCCCAAATTGGTCATTACTTGAATTTAATGAAGTTAAGGAAATAAGAGAATTGGAAAGAATTTTTGTCATTTTTATCGATATTTCATTGATTTTGGGAAAATATCACGGTTTTTAAATGGAGGAAAACAGTTTACAATGGCGAGGAAACTATTTTTGGTGAACATTCTGAAAATAAACGAAAGTTGGGCAGCCTATGGTTAAAAAAATATCAAAATTTATTTCTATCCTGTTTCTTTCCATTATCTTTTTTGTGATTGTTTTTCTACTCTTTTTCTCTTTTCAATCGAAAAAGCATCCAGAAAAAGTACCTTCACTCTTTGGAATAAGCCCTTTAACCGTTTTAACAAATAGTATGCATCCTTTTATTAAAGCGGGAGATTTAGTTTTTATTAAGAAGGTCAATCCTTCAGAAGTGAAAGTAAACGATGTAATAACCTTTAAAGAAACATCGACAAAATTTATTACACACCGTGTTATTTCTATTAAGAAGGATAAAGGCACCATCGGTTTTGTTACTAAAGGCGACAATAATAATGTAGCTGATTCAAAAATTGTTACATCCGATCAACTCATTGGGACTCTTCAATTAAAAATTCCAAAAGCAGGATATTTTTCTAAATTTGTTAGCGGACCAATCGGTTTTATCCTTTTAATCCTAATCCCTGCTACCGGCTATATTTGTTTAGAAGTTTATGAAAGACTATCAAAACAAAAGAAAAAACAAGCACCTGACCTACTATAAATCACTCTAAAATTATTTAAAAATAATATATAACAATACTTAAAAAGGCACCTTGTGAAAAATTCACAAGGTGCCTGGCACTTCTGTAAAGACACTTCCGTAAATAAATTTTTAAATGGTGCTTCAGTAGTAGCTGATTGCTTGGTTGCCGAATTGTTTCCAGCCTTCGATGAATTGTTTAAGTGGTTTCTTTCTATTTTTCTTTCCGTCCATTGGATCATTAAAATAGACGTATTTTTTGTCATAACCAGTAATAAGAACAGAATGTTCTTTATAGGTGATACGAATTTTGCCATGAGGCGTGTACCAAGTTGTCCAATATTTACTAGGTACATAGCGGAACCAGCTCGTTGTGATGACCCAGACCGGATGTCCTGCGGCAACATAGTCCTTTACAGTATCAAAGGAACTACCTGTCAAATCAACAATTCGTTTCGGTAAGTATTTTGATGCTAAAGATGCGATCGGTCCATGGTAAACAGCAAGGCCAGGTTTTTTAAAGGTATAAATATTCCCAACAAAACCGTAATAGGGGTTACCAAAATATTTTTTTCCCTTTTTAACCTTATATTTCGTAGGGTCCTTTTTCACTTTAGAAGCAAGAGTCATCTTACTCACTTTCACCCCAGCATCTCCTAATAACATTGCTAAACTAGTTACTTCGCATCCCCTCGCAAGTTCTGGAAACTGTTTAACAACAGGTGCAGATAACACTTTTTTTGTTGGTCTTTTTTTTGCTTTCACCTTAACTTTCTTTGTTTTACTCTTATTTCCAGCGGCGTCTATAGCATAAATATCAAAAGAGGAATTTCCCTTTTGTAATGGCATCATATATGTGAATTTACCCGAAGCTCCTGTTTTGATTTTGGCCAGCCGTTTTTTTTCTTTGTAAATAAAGATTGTTGCCCTCGCCTCAGTTGTTCCTTTGATAGAAAACGATTTGTCCGTAACTGTTGTTATTTTTGGGTCTGCTGGTGGAATTTTGTCCGAAACTTTAACAGTAACAGTTTCACTTTTTCTTCCTGCCTTATCAATTACATATACTGATACTTTCGTGCCCGCCTTCAAAGGATCGAAGTTCATTTTAAAAGATTTCGAGTTTATGAGTTTAATGGATGATATTTTTTTATTTATTGTTATGTAAATTGTACTATAGGGTTCAGCCGATCCAGTTAAAAAAGTACTTTTGTTTGAAATGGGATTTACGATTGGTTTTTTTGGTGCGGGTGCCGCTTGTACCTTTTGGTAAACAATCTGTTGTTCAACATCTTTAATAAAAATGAATTTTACTTGTTTGCCTGCTTTTAATAATGAAGATGGATAAAATTCAAAATAACCCGTCTCGGCATTATAAGTTCTAAGTTTCAATTCCTGGTTACCTACAAAAGCTTCAACTGTAGTTAGGTTCGCAGCTTTTCCCGTAATCACCTGATCCTTATCATTGAATGGATTTATAATAGGTGAACTTTCGTCCGCCAAAGCTGTTAGTTTAAAACCATATAATGTCACAAAAAAAAGAATTACAAATGGGAGGATTTTCAATTTCCTATTCAATTTCCCTTCCCCTTCCCTGCCTTTCAAATAGATGAAAATTTTTCTAGTTCCTTTATTAGATTATCAAATTTTAAATAAATTTAATAGATTAATTTTCCACTTTGTTACCTTAGCATATGTATAATTGTTTTGATTGCAAAGAAAAACAAAGCATCTAGTTTATGACTAGTTGCTTTGTTCTTTTCCTGTTTATATTGCCTCACTTTTTGAAAGAAAACGTTTTGTCCTTTCCTCCCTTGGACTATTAAAAATTTGTTCTGGAGTCCCTTCTTCAACGATCACCCCACCATCCATAAAAATAATTCGATCGGCAACTTCTCGTGCAAATCCCATTTCATGTGTCACAACGACCATTGTCATGCCTTCTTGTGCTAATTCTTTCATTACTAGGAGAACCTCTCGGACTAGTTCTGGGTCAAGTGCTGATGTAGGTTCATCATACAGCATTACCATCGGTTCCATGGACAGAGCTCTAGCAATTGCAACCCTTTGTTGCTGACCACCTGATAGTTGGGATGGATAATGATGTGTTCTTTCACCAAGTCCTACTTTTTCCAATAAAGATTCTGCGAGCTTCCTAGCTTTCTCCCGTTGCATTTTTTTTATCACTATCGGACCTTCCATAACATTTTCTATTGCGGTTTTATGGGGAAATAAATTAAATTGCTGAAAGACAAATCCAGTATTTTTTCGTATTTCGCTTATAATAGATTTCCGACCTTTATTTAGTTTTTCCCCAGCGATCAAGCTCCGTTGACCGACGCGGATGATACCTTCGTTTGGTTCCTCTAAATAAGTAATACATCTAAGTAACGTTGATTTCCCCGATCCGCTCGGGCCCATAATGACAACAACTTCACTTTTGTTTACGGATAGATCAATTCCTTTTAATACTTCATTACCAGCAAAGGATTTTTTTATATTTTCTAATTGAACTACCGTCATAACCTATCCCCCTTCAGTAATTATGATTGAACTAAATGTTTCGATGTTTTCTTTTCCATTTTGTCTAAAAGAATAGTGAAAAAGGTGATCAATATCCAATATAAAGCGGCAGCTAATAAGTATATAGTTAATGGTTCAAAGGTTTTCGCAATTAGCAATGAGGACATTTGCAATAATTCTGTGACGGTAATGACCGAAACTAATGATGTATCTTTTATAAGAACGATAAATGTATTTGATAGTGTAGGAATAGCGATGCGGATACTTTGAGGTAAAATAATTCTTCTTAATGCCTGCCCGTAGGTCATTCCTAAAGAAACAGAAGCTTCCATTTGCCCTTTATCAACTGACATAATTGCAGAACGAAAAGATTCGCATAAGTAAGCCCCAGCATTTAAACTTAATGCAAGAATTCCCGAAGGTATCGGATCCAATTCTATATTTATTTGGGGAAGGCCGTAATAAATAACAAATATTTGAACTAAAAGGGGTGTTCCACGAAAAATTGATACATAGATTGAAGCAATCGCTTTTAATAATTTTATCTTTGATAAGCGTGCTAAAGCGGTAAAGAAACCTAAAACTAGCGCAATCAGTATTGAAACGATAGCTAAAAGAATCGTCATTAATGTAGCGTTTAATAATGTTGGTAATGAATCAATAATTATTGAGATATCCATGAAGTTTCCCCCATTCATCCATTAAGAAGGTACTCTTTAACAAAATTACATTGAATTCTTCTTAAAATTAATCGCAATTCCTAATTGCTGTAATTCTTCCATAAATGGTTCAAAGCGGTCTCCGACGATAACATTTTCTATAGGTACGACACCCACTTCTTTCACTTTTCCAGAAGCTATCCAATGTGCTAAGAGCATTGCAGGCAATGCCGTTGTTTTGGCCATTGAGGTAATATTTCGTTCATGATCATAAAAATCTACCATTTCCCATATAAACTTCATCTGCTCGCCTGCCTTTTTACCAGTTACCTCTACTCTTAATACGGTTATATCTTCATTCGATTTTCCTTTTAACTTTGGCGTTAGCACCTTTTCAGTGAATAATCTTGGTGTAATTTGGTGGCCATGAATATCAATTGGGGTATCATCAAAGAAGCCTAGTTCAGCTAATGTCGCCATTTTATCCCAATGGCCGGCATAACGAACGGTTTTTTCATATAATCTATTAACCTTGTTTTTTAATGTGTAGGCCGTACTATGGGCATCGGTAATTACTGCCTCACATTCTCCTACTGGTTCTGGGAAGGTTATCTTTTCTAATCCAGATAAAGGTGGTAATTCGACTAGTTTTCCATTTTCAGCAGCTGTTGCCGGTCTAGTGTAAAGTCCCATGACACTTTCTAGGCGAAAAACAACTTGGTACCATAACGGTGGTAAAGGATGTCTAGGAATTCCTCCACAAATCATAACAGCTTCATCTGCTTCATCAAGCAGATGAATCCCTTGTGCAGCAAGAAAGTTTGTAATGCCTGGAGCAACACCACATCCGGGCATAATAATCACACCCGCCTCTCTTGCTTGTTGATCAAGCTGCATCTTCTCCTCAATCTTTGATCCTACCAAATCGACTATGTGACATTTTGCTCTAATTGCCGCATGAATTACCGGCAAGCTTAATGAATGTGGCAAACATGCTACAGCAATATCAGCATCTTTAAGAACTTGATAAATTTCCTCGTCAGAATTTAGTGAAGTCGATAATCCTTTCACTTTAGGATGTTTTGCTTTTTTCAGACATTTATCAATACTATCTTGACTAGCATCGACCGCAGTGATTTTATCAATAATCGAATACTTAGCCAGTTCACTAACTACAGTGGTTCCAATCATTCCAGTTCCTAACACCTTCACATGCATGTAGACCACTCCTTAATTGATGTAAATGAAATTACTTTACTAGAGGCTCGGTTCCAAACCATTTTTTATAGATTTCATTATACTTACCGTCATCTTTCATATCTTGTAATATTTGATTAACTTTTTTAACGAAATCTTCATTTCCTTTTTTTACAGCCATTCCAATTTCGTCTTTATTTAAAATGTCACTTGCAATTTGAATAGGGAGATTTTTTTCTTGGATGTTGTAACTCATCAATAATTGGTCATTAATTATTACATCAAGTCTTTTATTGATTAAATCTTGTACGTAGTCATTCATTGCCTTGTAAAGCTTGACATTTGCACCATCAACACTTTTTGCAACTTCTTCAAATGTTGTTCCACCGCCAACCCCAACATCCTTACCTTTAATATCATTCAATTCCTTAATGTTATCTGTATCTTTTCTTGTAACTAACACAGAACCTGTCACTACGTACGGATCGGTAAAATCTACGCTTTTCTTTCTCTCATCTGTCACAGTCATTTGACCGATAATAATATCAAATTTATCCGATTTTAGCCCTCCAATAAGACTTTCCCACTTTGTCGCAACAAACTCCGTCTTAACTCCTAACCGTTTTGCCATTTCATTTGATATGTCTACATCAAATCCATCATATTCTTTTTTATCATTCAAAAAGTTGAAAGGAGGATAAGTCCCTTCAAAACCGACCTTGAGTACTTTAGCATCCTCCACTCTATCAAGTACACCTTTTTTGCTGCTACCCCCTGTTTCTTTGCTTCCACAACCTGACGCAATACCCACAAAAACCAATAATGCGAGCATTAACAACCAATATTTCCTCATACTCCATCCCCCTCATAATTTTTGATTTTTGATAACGCTTACACATTTTTGTATATTGTTGCTCAAAATTGTAGTACAATTTATATGTAGTTTAAAACTTAAAGAATCATTCTGTCAATATATTTTGAATATTTAGTCCAAACGAAACAATCATATCTATTGAAAAAGTAATGGTAAGGTGGGGAGAACAATGAAAAAATCATCCATGGAAAACGTGGTATATCAACATTTAAGAAATGCCATATTATCTAGGAAATTGGCACCCGGTAAACAATTAAAAGAAACGACCATATCAGGGGCATTACAAGTTAGCCGCACGCCAATTCGTAATGCCATTCAAAAATTATCACTAGAAGGTCTCGTTGATATGATACCTAACAAAGGTGCATTTGTAACAAACCCAACAAGAGATGAAATTATACAGGCGTATGAACTCAGAGGGAAATTAGAATATATGGCCCTATGTTTAGCCATCGATTATATGGATGAAAATGACTATGAAGAAATCAGTCGTTTAATTGAGGAAGAACACAAGGTATTATTAGAAAAGAATGTAGAAGAATATGTAACTGCTAACAAACAATTTCATTTATTAATAACGAGAAAATGCCAAAACAAATTTTTAAATAGTTTTATTGAGACTCTTATTAACCAAACTAGCATTTATTTAATTCTATATGACGATTTTTTCGAAAATCCTTTACAAAAACCTTACAGTCCAAAGGAGCACAAACAAATACTTGAACTTATAAAAAACAATAAAAAAGATGAGCTGAAAATTGAGTTAAGCAAACATTTCGAACATGCATTGGAAAGTGTAGATAATAAGTATATGGGTTATAAAGAATTGGATGAGATTTTTTAATTCATACATTAAAGGGTTCGGAATTTATTTTCCTTACCCTTTACATTTTACAAATACGAAAATAAAAGATTTAATTCAGTCGATCTATTTTTATAAGGTAAACTCTCTTTTTATTATTTTTGCAACATCTTCAGCACTTTTTCTAGTATTATTTATTCTTAAATAATTTTCTCTTTTAATTTCATCTTTATAAGAATTCAATCGATATTTTTTTAAAGTGTTTAGTAAATCTTGATTAGACTTTTCGATATTCCTTTTCGTCGGTTTTTGTTCAAGTCTGTAAGGGCTTTTGTTTCTCACAAGTCTTTCATCTGCGTCAGCCTCTAATTCGACAAAAAACACCTCTCCCCCTTTAGTCTCAAAAATTCTGCAAACTTTATCAATATAATCCCAATCAGATTTTAGATCAAAGGCCCAAACATATGTGAAAATTAATCCATACATAGTACTTTTCGACACTTCTTCAAATATTTCTTGTCGAAACAATTTTACTAAACGATTCCCCTCCGTTGTTCCATATTCAAAAAAAGGATTTACTAATTCAATGGTCATATGATTGTGGAATAATTTAAGGTCAGTTATTTTTGATAATTCATTGCCAACTGTCATTTTGCCTACTGCTTGAGGTCCAAATATTAGAATAAATTTCATTTTCCTGCCCCCTCGATTGAACTAGATTATTTAGACAAATTCACGTACTGGGCCTTCACTACTCTCTTCATTTCTTCAGCCTTCCCAAGTTGAATGAATATTTTTTGAATATCACACATTACTACATTTGGAGTGTTATGTTGCTGTCGATACACATAAATTCTTGCCCCTTTAAAGTAAAAGTGGCATGCATGACACTTCCCTCTTCACCAGGTTCATTTGCACCATAACGAGTTATACTTGTTATATCAGAATCCTCAATTAATGATGTATAAAATTTCATTGCTTCTTCCGCTTTTCCTTGAAACATTAAAAATGGGGTAACTTTTTCCATAGTATACATTCTCCTTAGTTGCGATTCTTTTATCATTTCCAGCAGGGTTATATTATATCTTTTGTACTAATTACGTAAAACTCAAATATTAATTTGCCAAAATCTTATCTAAAATAACTTGGTTTTCATGACCATCTTGAATCGTTGGTAAATCTCTATCCAATTTATCAAAAGTAATATATTCATATACTTTTTCCAAAAACGGATAAAAAGCTGGATAATAAGCTTTCACTTCTGTAGTAAGATGAAAAGGTATTTGCCCTTGTTGAAGAATATGGATTTCTTCTAATGGTTTACTTCCTTTTCCATATTTAAGAGTATGATCATTCATCAGCACAATCGTTCCCGAATTACCAAATATCCTTAATTGGGATCCGAATCCATGGTTTACCCCTGAAAGCAGTTGAAGGGAAAAAGTAGAATTATTTTTCATCTTACCATGAATAAAAAATGCATCATCTGCATCCCGAAACTCACCTGCACCCTCTGACACATGTGTGTGTACAAAGCCATTAATTTTTTCTATTTCATCACCTACTATCCATCTCATACAATCAATCATATGGGATCCAATTGCACCTAACATTCCACCAAATTGTTGTTTTTGCGCCATCCATCCTCTTTTTGTTGATTGAAGATGGTCATATTGTGCACTTGAAATATGATAGTCAAAATGAATAAGTCCGCCTATATTGTTTAAAAATAGTTCTTTCATTTTTTGTCTGATAGGAAGAAATCTCCATTCATAATCTATCATTACTTTTGCAGGAAAGTGATTCGTTAGCTCTACTAACTCATTCGATTCATGACGATTCATGGTAAATGGCTTTTCACAAACAACATTAATTCCCTTTATTAATGCAGTTTTTACCATATTAAAGTGATACGGAGGAAGTGAACTTATAAATAATAAATCGAGTTCTTCGTAATCTAACATCTCTTTCCAGTTCCGATAATGGGTTGGAATATTCTTTCCACTAAATATTCCATTTGGTAATTGATGACGCTTCATCGTGCAAATTGCTGTTAATTTCATCATAGGATGAGTTTGGATAATAGGAGCTTGAACATTTAAACCAAAGCCACCTCCAATGATTCCTACTCGCATCTCAGTACTCCTCCTAACTTTTATTAATAGTAAAATTAAAAGCAGTAGATTTTGTCTACCGCTTTTAGACTTTGTTTACTTACTCGATTACTTTTTTTTAGCTAGACCCCTGCCTAAGAAGTTCGCAGAAACTGGTGTTTTCCCAACTTCCCTCGCCCAAACAGATAGCTGGCCAATATGATGAATTTCATGAGCAATCATATGTCTCATAATTTCACCCCAAGTATCTTGAAAAATACGACCATCAGGCGCAGTATCAGTAAAAATATTATTTTCCATTTCATCCTTCCAATTAAGCACAAATCCCTCTACTTCGGGTTTAAATGCGGCTTCCAATTCCCTAACAAGTGTCAAGCTCCGATAATCATCAAAGCTCTCCTGAAAATCCGGCTTCCCTTGCATTACGCGAATCCAACTCCACTCTACATCAATTATGTGGAAGAGTGTATGCAAAATACCACCAACCCCACCTGTACGGACAAGAAGCAGCTCCGCTTCTTCTACATCTTCGCACCACTTAAACCACTCATCTCTTACTTGCCAGTTATATTGAAATAATGTTTTCATCTTGGCTCCTCCTCAAAGTTTCCTTTCAAATTGAATGAAGAAATGATAGATTCTTAAATATGTATCAAAGGAACATAGAACGTTTAATGGAAACAATTCAATCAAAATATATCGGTTCATCAGAACGATTTGCTACTCTTATTGCCATCTCAATTTGTGATTTAGTATTTCGTGCTTCTGATAGTTCAGGAAGTTCATTTTCAGCAAAGAAGCCTACATCACTTGTTTCGATTCCTTCCAATGGCTTCCCGCCAATAATATCGCATTGGATGAAAATTTTATACACATGATAAAGTGAAGGTGGATGTGGATGATACTTTTTATCTAAAATTCCTAATAGCTTAACTGCTTTTACATCGTAGCCTGATTCTTCCTTTACTTCTTTAGTGGCAACTTCGCTTGGAGAATATCCGATATCTGCCCATCCGCCCGGTAATGCCCACTTGTTATCTGTCTTTTCTTTAACCATTAGAATTTTCTTATTTCTTAAAACAACAGCTCGAATATCTACTTTTGGTGTTTGATAGCCTGTTTCATTTGCGAATAAATCTTTTAAAATATTTATGTCCATATCTGTTTGCTTTGATATTATTTCTAAACTGATTTTTCTAATTAACTCGAATCTTTCCCGATCATATATATCTTTAGAATACGTTAATCCTGCTTGAGCAATTGCTTGGAGTTGTTTCGCCCATTCTAGCCATTTTGGTTCCATTAAAATCCCCCCTTTTACGTATAAAGTTTTTGTCCATTTTCCCTGTTACTTAAAACTTCGTTAACCGACAAAAAAATCCTTCTTTTGAAACTTTTTATATTCATTAATTACTTACGGGTAGAAAGAGTATCTTTGAGTGGAGAATTTTAATTGCTTATCGATTCCCAATTCATCTATTGAATCACAGGGTATGAAATGATTTTTGGAGGATGTGTGAATTTTTCGTGACTTGGTACGTGGATTATAATTGAATAACCAGTGACATTTAAATAAGCGGAGACTTTCCGGTTAATTCCAAAACGGTGAGGTTAGTCTTAAAAGTGGACACTGGAAAACGAGATTTAGTTTATAATTGAATCAACATTTAAAAGGACGTGTTCACATGGGGAAGCATCATTCACAAGAATACAAAGAGTATGTTTCAAAGTTAGTTGTGGAGGAAGGCAGAAAAGCAACAGAAGTTGCCTATGAGCTTGAGATCCCTTATAAGACCCTCATTATCTGGGTTAAGGCATACAGGGAGAAATTGAACAGTAAGAAGCCAGATTATATTACACCCAAAGAACTGGAAGATCTTAAGAAACAACACGAAAGGGAAATAGAACAGTTAAGAGAGGAAAATGAAATCCTAAAAAAGACCATGCACATCTTCACAAAAAGCCAAAAGTAATTTACGCCTTCATTCAAGCCCACTCAGATGAATACGCTGTGTGGAAGATGTGTAAAGTTTTAGAAGTATCAACTAGTGGGTACTACAAGTGGCTAAGGGTCCAGAATAATCCTCTTTCTAAGAAGGAATATTACCGTTTAGAGATCCAACAAAAAATTAGTAGATCTTTTCACGAGAGTTACGGAACCTATGGAAGCCCTAGAGTTCACGATGACCTAATGGAATGGGGGTATAGTATTTCGCAAAAAACAGTGGCACGAATGATGAAGGAAATGGGGTTAAGAGCTACTCCAATAGAAAAGTACGTAGTTACTACAGATTCTAATCATGATTTAACTATTTACCCTAACCTACTTAACCGACAATTTGATGTAGAGGAACCCAATAAGGTTTGGGTAGCTGACATTACATATATTTGGACGTTGGAAGGATGGCTGTACTTATCGTCGATTATGGATTTATTCTCTAGAAAAATTGTAGGGTGGAGTCTTGCCACTCACATGAAAAAGGAGTTAGCCATACAAGCGTTAAATATGGCGATTGTTTCAAGGCAGCCCGAAGACGGGTTTATTCATCATTCTGATCGCGGCTCTCAATATTGTTCGCATGATTACATTGATATCTTGAAAGAACAGAATGCACAAATAAGCATGAGTAAAAAAGGTGACCCATACGATAACGCCTGCATTGAATCATTCCATGCCACAATCAAAAAAGATTTAATTTACAGAAGACGCTTTAAAACAAGAGAGGAAGCTGTAAAGGCAATAAATTACTATATTAGTAGTTTTTATAATGGAAAAAGAAAACATACCACTTTGGATAATTGTTCTCCTAACCAATTCGAGAAAAAACAGCAACAAAATGAAGTGGAGTATACCTCATAAATTAGCCATTTGGTGTTAGAAATAATCAGTCGTGGTTTTGGACTGATTATTTCTAACACCCCAGCAAACGAAGTGCGGTAGTGTTTTATTAAAAAAGTCTCGATTTTTATTGTCTACTTTCTTGACAGAAGACCAACGGAGCGTGTTTCGGGGTAAATAAGCGTAGATTTTCCGATTATGCAAAGAAAAATCCTCTATTTTTACGTTTTTTGCATCATTAGGCGGAATTCGTCCGTCTATTGATGCAATTTTTAGTGCTATTTCTTAAATAAGCGAAATTTCTCCGCTTATTTATCAAACTAGCTTTAGCTTCTAATGAACTTGTACAACTTATAAGGCGGTTTTGGGAAAAAGAAAAATTTTAAAAAAGGCTTAGCGATATTTGTATCTCAAAGCCTTTTTGACTATGCAATATACTGTGAATTGTGTTGTGAAATTTATGTGATTTGTTATGTGTTTACGTTTGTTATTTACCTTTATGCCCCACACACTACAACCGTTTTTTTCATTTTAAACTGGTAATCTGCTATTTCGATGTTGTCTGGCTGGATGATGTTCATTTAAATAATCATTTCCAAATAAATTTTTACGGAATGTCCCTTCTTCATAACTTTTTCTGACTAATCCACGCTCTTGTAGAATGGGTATGACATATTCTACGAAATCTTCAAACGTTCCAGGGGTAATCGCATAGGCAATGTTAAAACCATCTACTCCCGTTACTTCTACCCATTCTTCCAATGAATTTGCAACTGTCGTTGGCGAACCTACAATAACTGGGCCTAAACCTCCAACACCAACAAATTCTGCTACCTCCTCTACAGTGAACTCAGTGTATGATTTCAACGCTGACTGAATAGCATCGTTATTCACATATTGAATTTTTTCTTTTGGATCAAGTTCATCCAAATTCAGTCCCGTCCATCCTCCAACTAAAGATAGTGCACCTTCATAGCTAGCGTATTTTTTGTAATCATCATATTTCGCTTCCGCTTCTTCCTGTGTTGGGGCGACAATTGGGGTGATAAGGGTAAGAATCTTTATTTCTTCTGGTTTTCTTCCCGCTCGAATAGCTTCTTCTCGAAAATCTTGAACAGTCTTTTTTGCACTTTCCATTGTAGTTGCACCAATGAAAACTAACTCTGCATGCCTTACCGCAAATTTTCTGCCTCTAGAGGATGCACCGGCTTGAAAGATAACAGGCGTTCTTTGAGGTGAAGGTTCACATAAATGTGCACCGGGCACTTTATAATAGGATCCGTCATGTTCAATATCATGAACTTTACTCGGATCAGTATAAATGCCCTTTACTTTATCTACAATAACTGCGTCATCCTCCCAACTCGCTTCCCATAATTTGTAGACTACATCCATATATTCATCAGCAATATCGTATCTGTTATCGTGGCTAATTTGTTTATCAAGACCTATATTTAATGCTGCACTATTCAAATAGGAGGTTACTACATTCCAGCCAATGCGACCTTTCGTTAAATGATCTAAAGTAGACATTCTTCTGGCAAACGTATATGGATGTTCGTAGCTTGTTGAAGCCGTTAATCCAAATCCTAAATGTTTTGTTACTTGAGCCATAATCGGAACGACAAATGCCGGATCGTTTACCGGTACTTGTGCACCTTGGCGAACGGCAGGATCCCTTGAGCCTTGATAAACATCATAAGTACCTAACACATCAGCTAAAAATATAGCATCAAAACACCCCTTTTCCAAAACCTGTGCAGTATGTGTCCAATATTCTGCATCTTTATAAGTGGAGGATCGATCATCTGGGTGTGACCATAAACCGGGGGATTGATGACCCGCACAATTCATATCAAAAGCATTTAGATAGATTCTTTTTTTAACCATTTTCATACCTCCTTAAATTTTTTATAAAGATTATGCTGTAAATTGTTTTAACTGTTTAATGGACTTAACAAATCCATCAACCTGTTCAGACAAACGTTGAATCGAATCAATATGTGTAAGAGGATTCCGTTTGTTTGATTTATCAATAGCACTATCTAAAATATAAATTCCTTGTAATGGATTTCCTTTCAATGTTGTGATGAGTGGTTTTAATGCATAATCAAGAGCGAGTAAGTGTGCACCACTGCCACCTACCATTACAGGAAAAACCGGTTTGCCCTTAAGTATTCTTTCAGGCAATAAATCAATTAATGTCTTTAATACACCGGTATAGGACGCTTTATACACAGGTGATCCGATAATGACTCCATCTGCATTTATAATCGTTTGTGCCAAATGATCAATATCCGGACTGTCATAACGGCTATTTACTAAATCTAGAGGTGAGAAATCGACAACTGAAGAATACGCAACAGTAATTCCTTCCTTTTCTAATAAAAATTGAACATGTTTTAACACAAGATCTGTCCTGGATTTATCAGATGGGCTCCCACATAAAATTACTACTTTACTCATTTTACTAACCTTCTTTCTTTTCATATTTTTTCAAATAAAAAGTCCTCTTTTCAAAAGAAAAGAGGACTCCCCAGTGCGTCTACTCTTATCTTCCAAGCGAATGCTTGCTGGAATTAGCACCTTTCTACCTAAGTAGAGGTTGCTGAAGCTTCATCGGGCCAGTCCCTCGGCTTCTCTGGATAAGAATTATTAAGTTTTGTTAATCATAATATTTGAACATTTAATTTGTCAAGATTAATTCTGACCTTTTTTATAAGAATTATAAGATTTATAGTTTAAGCTACAAATTCTATTACATATTATGCAGCTTCCTTCATTTCTACCTTCACTTCTTTTTTCTTTTTAACAGGAGATAAAATTCGTTCTAACCAGCCCATCAAGAAGTCTGCAGCTACTGCCATTAATGCAGTTGGTATTGCGCCGGCTAATATTATCGAAGATCCATTCGTCACATTCGTACCGCGCACAATAATATCACCTAGTCCACCTGCTCCGACAAATGTACCTATCGTAGCAATTCCAATTGCGACAACTAGAGCGTTTCTGAGACCTGCCATAATTACGGATAATGAAAGAGGCAGTTCAACCATTCTTAGTATTTGAAATTTCGTCATCCCCATCGCTTTTCCGGACTCTAACAGGAATTGATCGACATTGACGATTCCTGTATAGGTGTTCTTTAAAATTGGCAAAAGCGAATATAAAAATAATGAAAGGACTACTGTATTCGTCCCTAATCCCATAACTAGCATTAGGACCGATAACATCGCTAAGGCAGGAATCGTTTGGATAATATTTGCAAGTGAAATTACCCACGTACTAAGCCTGCGGTATCGAGCAATTATGATTCCCAGCGGAATGGCAACAATCGCAGCGAAAATCACGCCATACGCTGACATCAAAAAATGTCGGTAAAACTGTTCCCAAACATAGCCACCATTATTGGCATAATAATCAAATAATCCTTGTATTGTATTCAAGTCAAACACCTCCAGCCTTACTCAAAATAGTTATTTTCCTCTAAGAACTTTTTAGCGACGGTAGAAGGCTCTTTCATTTTTCCATCGCTTTCATAATTTAATTGCTGCATTTTTTTCGTACTAATCTTTCCAACCAGCTTTTGTAAGATTCCTTTTAATTCAGGATGTTTTTTTAATACATCATTTCTAGCGACAGGCGATGCATCGTAAGGAGGGAAGAAATGTTTATCATCCTCCAGTACCTGAAGATTATATGCATTAATCCGGCCGTCTGTTGTATAAGCTAAAACGACATCCATTTTTCCGCTTTGAACCGCTTTATAAACGAGTCCGATTTGCATTGGGAAGGTTTGACCAAATTCAAAGCCATACTCCTTCACAAAACCTTCGTAGCCATCTCCTTTTCGTTTTAACCATGAATTATCAACACCTAAACTCAAGTCTTTCACCATTGGTTCTAATTGGGAAACTTTTGATATATTATTTTTTTCGGCAAAGTCTTTCGTTACAGTAAATGCATATGAATTGGCGAATCCATATGAATCAAACCATGTCTGATCAAATCGTTTATCAAATTCCTTTTGAACAATTTTCAATGCCTTTTTAGGATCATTTACTGGATCCATCCCAAGAGCACCCGGCAAATCCGTCCCTGTATAGCGTGCTGCGGAGATATCAACATCCCCGTTAAGCATTGCTTTATGCAGTACGATGGATGAACCTAAATTGTTCACTAAATCCACCTTTAAATCCGTATAATGTTCAATCATTAATTTTTCCATATATCCAAGAATTTGTGTTTCAGTTGTTGTCACCATACCAATCGAAATCGACTTATCTGAAGATGCACTTAAACCAGGTAAAGAGCATCCACTGATGATCAATGAGATTGACAAAACGAAGACGACAAACCATTTTCGTTTTTTCATACTAATGCTCCTTCCTTATGCAGCTTGTTCTAATTTTCGTATCCCTTTTGGTGTTGCCCAATTTTCTAGTTTTCCTAATAAAAGATCGACAAGCAAAGCGAGTATAGTTACTGGGACTGCCCCTGCAATAATAAACTCTGTTTGATATAAATTAAGGCCACTAAATATATAATCACCAAGCCCACCTGCACCGATAAAGGCAGCAAGTGTTGCCCATCCTATTAAATAAACGGTAGACAATCGAATACCAGCCATAATAACCGGTATCGCTAATGGAATTTCGACATAGCGAATCCGTTCCCATCCAGTCATACCCATCCCGCGACCTGCCTCAAGCAAGTTTCGTTCGATCCCTTTGACACCAATATACGTGTTTCTCAAGATGGGTAGGACTGAATAGAAAAATAACGCAACAATTGCGGGTACCTTTCCAACACCTAGAATTGGAATAAAAAAGGCTAAAATAGCGAGACTCGGAAAGGTTTGAATGACACCAGCAATTCCCATAATTACTCCTGCTAATTTCGGCGTTCTTGTTAAGGCAATACCTACTGGCACGGCAACAATAATCCCGAGAAAAACAGCAATGATAGAAATATAGAAATGCTGCCATGTTTTAAATAATAACTCGCTCCAATTACTAGTTAAAAATTGTATAATGCTATCCATATAGTTCCCCTCCTAGCCTACATTTTTCGTTTCAATCTCCTCTTGTACATCACCCCAAATAGAATCATAAACAATATCTACTAAACTAGCTCTAGTAACAATCCCAACTAAACGTTTACGACGGTCGACTACTGGAACATATTTCATTCCCATAATTAATATTTTTCGAATCGTATCACGGACTAATGTTTCTTTTTCAACGGCAAAGAATTCCGTTTCTAATACGTCTGCCACTTGAACCATTTTTTTGCGATTCTGATCTATTATTTCTACATCTATATATCCTTTTAAAACTTTGTTTCCATCGACTACAAGGAGTGAATCTACTCGTTTCTCTTTCATAATTTGAATTGCTTCCGATAGAGATTTATCTTCCGTTATTGTTATTGGGTTAGCGTTCATTACCTGCTCAACCGTTTGTATATTAGGTCTTGCCTGTAATAAACGTTCTTTTCCGATAAATTCTTCAACAAAATCATTGGCTGGTTCGCGTAATATCTCGTCAGGAGTGCCTACTTGAACCAATTGACCATCTTTCATAATCACAATACGATCTGCTAGTTTAAGTGCCTCGTCCATATCATGAGTAACAAATACAATTGTCTTCCCAAGCGTTTGTTGCAGCTTTTTGAATTCATCTTGTAGGGAATCTCTTGTAATTGGGTCAAGAGCTCCAAACGGTTCATCCATCAGTATCAATGGTTGGTCTGCTGCAAGTGCACGGAGTACACCAATACGCTGCTGTTGTCCACCACTTAATTCATGTGGGTATCGATCTAAATAATCATCTGTCATGTTGACTAGTTTAAGTAGCTCTTTGGCACGTGTTCTACGTTTCTCTTCCGGCCATTTTAGTAGTTTTGGAATGAGTGAGATATTTTCTTGAATGGTCATATGGGGAAATAAACCAATTTGCTGAATGACATAACCAATTTCTCTTCTAAGTTGCACTGGGTCCTTTTCCATTATATTTTTACCATTAATATAAATATTGCCACTCGATGGTTCAATAAGACGATTAATCATTTTCATCGTAGTTGTTTTCCCGCAACCACTTGGTCCGATGAAAACGATGAATTCACCTGGATTAAATTCTAAATTTAAATCTGCGACTGCCTTCTTTCCACCTTTATACACTTTTGTTACGTGATCAAATTTAAGCAAAATGATGACACCTCCGTAAATTTCATAAAATACTTACTTACTCACTAACTAATTGTATCGTACACTTTGTGAAATATAAAGTTTACAAATTTTATATATTGTATAGATTATACGCAAATTCGTGACTGCATATTGGTTGAAACCACATTATTCTTACTATTACTTATAGATGCTCCGTTTTACTCCCTGCATTGCTTGTTTATTTTTCCCTAAATATGTGATACATTGACTTAGTAAATTAGGTGGTTGAAAGGAGCCTACTACCTATGGATGAAAAACCATTAAAATTAATTAATCAAGCGAAAGAACAATATATAGAGAAAATTGCAGATAATATGAGAACCTATGGAGTATCCACTACGGTTGGTCGAGTTCTCGGTATTATTTATATGAATCGAAAACCGATGACGCTTGACGAACTTTCCGCTGCAACTGGCATGAGTAAAACAAGAATGAGCCAAGTCGTTCGCGAAATGCTTGATATCAATATTGCTGAAAAGGTATTCGAAAAAGGTGTTCGCAAGGATATTTATGATGTCGAATCCGATTATTACGAAACATTTATTTCTATCTTCACCTCCAATTGGCGAAAAACAATCAATCGAAATAAAATATTTGAAAAAAAATTATCTAGAGAACTCTCATTATTAAAGGAACATGAAGAGTTATCACCAGAAGTTGAAGCAAGTGTTAATGAACTACTGAAAGAAATGAAAGTATGGTCGGGCTACTATCAATGGCTAACACGGTTGGTTGACTTTTTCGAAAGTGGGGAAATATTCGAGCACGTTCCAAAATCGTAGACCAGCTATGTATCAATACTCCCATTTTTAAAAGTGGGAGTATTATTATTTACCCATTATTTTTTGCTTATAAACATAATTAATATGTTATCCTTAATTTACATAAAATTTAGCGGGTGATTTTACATGGGCGGAATCATTTTATTTGATGGTGTGTGTAATTTTTGCAATAGCAGCGTACAGTTTATATTGAAGAGGGACCCTAAAGGCTATTTCAAGTTCGCATCACTACAAAGTGAAACTGGAAAATCACTAATAAAGAAATACGAGATTAATGAGGATATTAACAGCCTTGTATTAATAGAAGAAGATACATATTTTCTTAAATCAAACGCTGTTTTAAGAATTTGTATCCATTTACGCGGTTTATGGGGAATATTCTCCATATTTCGTTTCATACCTACACCTGTGCGGAATAGTTTGTATACTATCGTCGCAAAAAATCGCTATACTTGGTTTGGAAAGAGAGAAACTTGTAGAATTCCAAGCATAGAGGAAAGACAAAGATTTTTAGATTAGATTCATCATTTCGCTAATACAGAGGAGAGAATAGCACTCTCCTCTTTTTTTACTCGTTTTATAAAAATTTAAGCAATATGCGAAGACAAGTGCAGTTTTTTCTTTGTAATTACACCCAAGCGAATAGAACAAACGATTGCAATTAAAGAAAAAATGACAATCATACTAACAACACCGATCCAGCCAAAATCACTATAAAATGTCCCACCTGCGGTCCCGCCGATACTAGAGCCGGCGTAATAGAAAAATAAATACAATGATGATGCCTGGGCTTTATCATGAGTCGAAAGTTTGCCGACCCAGCCGCTCGCTATTGAATGTCCAGCAAAGAAACCAAAGGTAAAAATGGCAATCCCGACAATTTTCAACAAAAGATTAGTATTCAATGTAATTATTGCACCGATTAATAATATAAATAATGAAACTTGTATCATTCTTTTGCGACCATGGTGATCTGCTAATATCCCCATCCATGTTGAACTGAATGTACCCACAATGTATACAATAAAAATAAAGCCGACTAAAGTTTGACTTAAAGAGTATGGGGGTGCGATTAGCTGAAATCCTATATAATTATAAAGTGTTACAAAGCTTCCCATTAATAAAAAGCCAATCACAAATAAGTAAATAAGTCCCGGTTCCTTAAATTGGCTGAAAAGTGATTTACCTAATTTCCTTACTTCAAACGCTCTAGGTTGAAAATGAGTTGAATTCGGTAACACAAGCCAAAATAACAAACTAGCTAATAAACTTATAATACCAATACCTATTAGTGCAATATGCCAATTAAAATAATCCGTTAACACACCGCTAATGATTCGTCCACCCATACCACCTATCGAGTTCCCGCTTATATATAAGCCCATCGCCATTCCAAGACTTTTTGGGTCTATTTCTTCCCCTAAATAAGCCATCGCGATGGCCGGCAATCCTGCTAGTACAATACCTTGTAAAATCCGAAAGAGTAAAAGTAAATGAAAATTAGGGCTTAATGCCGTCAAAATAGCTAAAATAGAGGATGCCACTAAAGAAACGGTCATTACTGATTTTCTTCCGTACACTTCTGATAATGATCCTACAAGGAGCATACTAATTGCTAAAGCAATTGTTGTTGATGATAATGTTAAACTGGATATAGCCGGTGAAAGGTGGAACTCTTTAGCAATCTCGGGCAATAATGGTTGTGTACTCCAAAGTATTGCAAAGGTATTAAATCCCCCAGCAAACAAAGCTAAGCTTGCCATTCGAAAGTTTTTTGTTCCACGTTCGATATAACTCATGATGAATACTCCTTTTTTGCTAATAATGTTCCATGTCCTCACAACTGGAACTATTAAACTGGTTACCTTGATTTTTTACATATTGAATAAATCGTTTTGTTACAGGTGATAAATAACGGCCTTCTTTCCAAGCAATCCCTATTGTACGAGTACATAACGGCTTAGCGACCCGAAGTAACTTCACTTTATTTTTGTCCAAAATACTTAAATTAGGGACAAGTGATACTCCTAATTTTGCTCCGACAAGTCCTGCAACCGTTCCAATTTCTTCGCCTTCAAAAACAACTTTTGGTGTAAAATTAGACTGTACACAAAGCTGATCCGTAATCGTTCTCAAACCGTATCCATCTTTAAATGCGATGAACGGTTCATCTTTTATATCCTGTAAATTTACTGAGTCTTGTTTTGCTAATGGATGATGGACAGATACGATGATAAATAACTCCTCTATAATCAAAGGCAGCCTCACAATATCCTTATGTTCTTGATGCAACGAAACAAAGGCGACATCGATTTCACCCGCTTCCAACTGTTCTAAAACTGAAAGTGATGATGCCTGATTCAATTGAAACTTTACATTAGGATATAGACTTTGGAAAGAACTGACGATTTCAGGGACAAAACTAATTCCGAGCGAATGAAGAAATGCTAACGATACTGTTCCGTTTTCCGGATGTAATGCTTGTTGTATTTCTTCAATCCCATTCTCGATTTCTTTAATTGAACGCTCCACTCGATGAAGAAACATTCTTCCGTACTTATTTAAAATTATGTTTCTTCCTTTACGGTCAAATAATGCAACACCTAACTCCTCTTCAAGCTTCGAAATGGATCTGCTTAAAGCTGGCTGAGAAACGGAAAGTATTTCCGCCGCACGAGTAAAATGTTCTGTTTTTGCAACGACTTGAAAATATTGAATTTGATGCCATTCCATACGATTGATCCCACCGTTCCTTTTACATGCTTATAATACTCCTTCTTCTTTATAACTTCCAATTGTATATTTGCATCATATTTATGCATATAGGTTATGAAAAAAAGTCGAATCCATACTAAAAAAGGATCCGACTTTTAAAATGAGATTTCAAAGTAATTATAAAGATTGACCATCCGTACTAATGGAGCTTTTCCCCTTCACTTGCTTTAACGTAGCTACAATAAGAAAGCTGACAATCACTAATAAGAGCCATGAACTTACCTTACCTAGATGAACGAGACTCCATGCTTCGGTTTGGTTTGGATACGTCCAAGCTCCAAAGAACGTTGCGATATTTTCGGCTATCCAAATAAAAAAGCCGATAAGCACAAAAGAAAGTGCGAGAGGCATGCGGTAACGAGTACCATTAACCTCGTATATAACCCACGATTTCCAAAAAACGATAATAACAAGTCCGGATAACCATAAACGGATATCAATCCAGTAGTGGTGAGTGAAGAAGTTTAAATAAATCGCGGCCGCAAGCGGGACAACGAACACAAAAGGAGGCCATTTAACCAGCTCAACATTCAACCTCCTCCACGCTTGGCAAAGATAACTCGCTACACTTGCATACATGAATCCGCTATACAAAGGTACTCCAAATATTTTGAAGTACCCTTCCTCAGGATAAGACCAAGAGCCCATATGTACCTTGAAAAGTTCAAGAGCAAGTCCAATAAGGTGAAACAATGAGATTACCTTTAGTTCATCCATTGTTTCAAGCCCAGATTTCACCATCCACCATTGCATAAGAAGGCAAATGATTAGTAGCCAGTCATACCGCGGCAGGAAGGGAAGTGGGATGATTTGTGTAAGAGCCAAAGAGGCAAAAATAACGACAGGAAACAAACATGATAATGCTTGTTTCCATCCAAAATGAACAAGTTGTATTAGTGCTCTCATGATTTTTACATGGTTCAATTCATGAGTTGTTTCCCATTTACGAATTTGATTCATTGAAATCTTCCCTCTCCTTTTAGTGTTAAATATTTTATTAATCTTGAGAGACTTCATCACTTCGGTATTCTAAAATATCTCCGGGCTGACATTCTAAAGCCTTACAAATTCCCTCTAAAGTTGATAATCGAATGGCTTTTGCCTTTCCATTTTTCAATATCGAAAGGTTTGCCATTGTTATTCCAACCCTTTCTGAAAGTTCAGTAACACTCATTTTTCTTTTAGCAAGCATCACATCAATATTTATTATAATTGCCATTGTTATCACCTCAGACCGTTAAGTCATTTTCTGATTTTATATCAATCGCTTCTTTTAACAGTTTTTGTAGAACAGCGGCAAAGACCGCGATCACCAATGAAGCAAAAGGAACTACTAAACCGATAAAGACTACACCTGGGGCATCATCTTTATCCGCAAATAGATAGAAGAGCGGTAAGACTAGAATATGTAAGCAACTGATTGTGATGGCACAGTATTTGATTCTCTCTAAAGATGTAACAGAAATTTGCGAGAAAGCTTTATTTTTGTCAATAAAGCGTAGAAGTTTGAAAGCCTGATACAAAGCAAAGTAAAAAGGAATCACTGATGCATAAAATACGACGAAAACGAAATATTTTATATAAGTAAACTCAGGTAATAATTTTGCTGCAAGATTTCCTAACTCAGGCACCAAAAATATGCACATAGCAAGAATCGGAATTCCAATAAAAATCACAGCTATCTTCAAAAAGAGCGTTGACACTCGTTTCATAAAAAGCACCTCACTTATTTAATGTCTTTATTGAATTTAACATAATATTTATCGTTTTTCAATAAAAAGTTATTGATTCCCACTACACTCTTATTGTTATAAAATTATCGTATTCATTTGATAAAAGAAAAAGCATTCCTCATACCTCTGAGAAATGCAATAAAACACTAATAACTATTCAATACTTAAACTGTTGAACCTTTCCTCATTTCAAAATATAATCAACAAAACAATCGATTAATAAAATATGTTTTACATCGATGGAATTACAACTGCATTACACGCTTTCTCATAAAATTCAATCGGTCCTGCCCCACCAATAACTGCATACTCATAACCAATTTCCTTCATATCTTTTAAACAATGATGAAGTAGTGCATAGCCAATACCTTTAATCCTATAAGATTTCGTTACACCCATAGGACCGAAATAACATTTTCTATTCTTATATATATCAAAAGCAGCAAAGCCAATAATTTCTTTATAATTATCATATGCAATATATATAGAAGGATCATCTAATAAGAACGCTGTTCTAATGGTTTGTGACCATTCCTTTGAAAAATTCTTATCTACAAAATTAACAATATTATTTTCATCCTTACTATTTGCCCTTCGGATCAAGGGCGAATCTACTTTGGGAAATGTGTATTTGCCTAGGTGAGTAATCATATCCCTTGAATTTGTTCCGAGAGCTAAAATTATTTCCTTATTTTCATCTGTTAAAAAACTATCCATCACTTCAGTAGTAATTAAAGCTTTAAGTAAATGACCTTCATTTAGATAAACTTGATTATATTTTTCCATGTAATGAATTGCAGTACGAAAAACTTCAATCACTTCAACCGTTACAGCTATATTAAAAAAATCACTTTCCGTTATATTTTGATTTTGTGTTTTCCTTAATTCTATTATTCTATTTTTCATTAAAGATTTGTCTATGTTAGCTTTCATAGATATTTCACCGAGCACTCCAGTTTTTTCGTTTAGGCACGCAATAAGTAAATGGACGGGCTGTAACACTTTATCTTTAGAAAGATGCACCTCTTTCTCTGCATACCTCATAATTCTTATCATTCTACTAGTAAAATAAAAGTTTGAATGACCCAAATTAACTCCCCCTTTAAAACAGTCTAGCACGTAAAATCATTTTATCGATTGTGATTTTGGATTTTTGCAAAAAAGATGGTATTATAAATTCAATATTTTCTAAATAATAAAACACTACACTCTATTGATTAAAGGGAATGAGGCAAATGATTATTAATATGAACAACGTATGCTGGAAACGCGGGGAAAACTGGATTTTAAAAAATCTATCTTGGGATGTCAAAGAAAAAGAACATTGGTGTATTCTTGGTCTTAACGGATCTGGTAAAACGACTCTCCTTAATATGATTAATGGCTATATTTGGCCGACAAAAGGAGAAGTGAATGTATTAGGGAACACATTTGGTCGTACCGATCTTCGAGAACTTCGAAAATCAATTGGATGGGTAAGCTCTTCATTACAACAGCGATTGCCTGATGAGGAAATAGTCGTAAATATCGTATTGAGCGGCAAATTTGCAAGCATCGGTTTATATGATCAAGCAAACCCACAAGACTATGAAAAAGTGAATGATCTACTAACATTGCTAGATTGCCAGCATTTAAGAAATCGAATGTATCAAACATTATCCCAAGGGGAACGCCAACGTATACTAATCGCAAGAGCTTTAATGGCCACACCAAAATTACTTATATTAGATGAACCATGTACAGGACTGGATATCATTGCTCGGGAACAGCTTTTACAATTGATTGAAACATTAGCGAATCAACCAGATGGTCCTACTTTGATCTATGTCACGCATCATGTTGAAGAAATTCTCCCTTCCTTTCAAAAAGCTTTATTCTTAAAAAATGGTGAACAATTTGCCTCCGGTAATACAATTGACCTATTAACTGAAAAAAGATTATCGGAATTCTATAGTACACCTATTTCTATTACAAAGAATCTTGATCGGACTTGGTTGTCATTTAAAGGGAATTTAATCACGAACGCATGAATGATCATGCGTTCACTTTTTGTTAATTCTATTTCCAAATTCTCTTAATATTAATTGAATTGGTATCAAAATCCAATTGATAAACATCTGGATTCGTCAAATCCCGCCATGTTTCAAAGGAATACTTGTTATCAAAATAATTTAATATTAAGGATAATAAATTCCCATGTGTTGCAACTACGGTCGTGTCATATGGTCCTTCTACTATCTCTGTTATTACATCGATCGCACGCTTTGCAGCCTTTCTACTTGATTCCCCGCCATCAAAGCAAAGATCTATATCATCAAACGTTCTTCTTAGCATGTCAAACCATTCGGGTTGATCAGTTGTACTAAGTACCCTCTCAGTTAAACGTGTATCTTTAACGATTCTAAGTTTCTTCATATTTGCAAGTGGAACTACGGAATCAACAGCTCTTTTAAAAGGACTTGCTATTATTTGATCAATGTTTTTAGTAGAAAAAAATTCAGCTAATTCAACAGATTGCTTGACACCTATTTCTGTTAAATTCGCATCCATTTCCTGACCAAATGCCTGACAATGTCGAATAAGGTAAATCGTTTTCAATTACGCTCTTCCCCTTGTATGAAATAGTTTTTTATTCATTATAATCTTGAATCGCTCACGAAGCTAAACTAATTTTCAACACCTGACATACTTGCGTTTGAAACCAAGTCTTCCTCTATCAATTTCTTTTTGAATACTTTCGTGAGCATTTAAGAGACTGCTTTTCTTAAGTTCCCGTCTAACTTCTACTATACCTACTGCCTTTGCGGTTTCGACTGCCTTTTCATGCAGTGGCAAATAAGAAATCCCCACAGTGGATAGAAAATTATTCATAGACGATTTCGTTCGTTCTGGTGAATCATGAATCGTATTTTTCACAATATCAAGCATATTGGAAATTTTACTTTCGGAAAATTCATTGTCTTTACGATTTCCTAAAAGCCAGCAATAGCAACTCCAACCCGCTGACATTCTCAGCTCGTCACCGCTTGCAATCCACTTATCAGCAATGTTTTGGGCAATATCCGATTCAGATAAAGTTACTGCTACCACATAATCGGACAGCATATAAAAATACGCCCCATCCATCCAACGATCAAAATCCGACTCTGTCATAGCTTTCGGATCTGCAATGATGCCTGCAAAGTACATTGCATCGTAGTTACCTGTGGAATAAAGCTCTTCAGCTAAACGTTGATTTATTTTTATTTTCCTTGCAATAGGTTTCATAGCGCCTGTAGCTACACCAAAAAGAGGTTCATGGGCACCATTCGATATGTACATTTTTTTCATTCGATCCTTACCGAGCTCTTCAAGCTCCTTCATAACTGTATCAAAATCCATAGTTACACTTCCTTTAGATGAATATTTTAGGCTGTGCTTAATTTAGTTTCCTATCAAATAAACTAATCATTTAATCCTTTTCCGTCGAGAATTTTCTGTGTATATTTTTCAATCCTTGACACTCTAGTTTTGGATTGCTTTGCTTCAGCAAAATAACGAATGTATGCTCTTTGCCGCCCCGGCGTTAATGCTTCAAAAGCGGTTTTCAAGGCAGGGATTTCATCGAATTTATTTTGAAGTTCTTCAGGAATACTGAATTCCGTTTTCTTTTTATAATTTACTTTCAAACCAGCTTTTTCTACTTCGATCGCTTCATTAATATATTCTTTCAAGATGGTTTCCATTTCAATTATTTCTTGTACATTGGTGAACCGAATCTGGCGCGCTGCCTGCACATTCTCCGTTTGTTGGATCAGTATCATATGGGGATCCTTTAACAAGGCACCTTTGTGAAACAAGAGTGCACAATATTCTTTAAATCCATGAATCAAAACGATGTTTTTATTCTCAAACATGTAACAAGGATGCATCCACTTAATATCTTCTGTCAGCTCGCAGTCAAGAACGATATTTCGTAACGCCTCAAATTCTTCCTTCCACTTTTTTGCCTTTTTTAGAAATCCATCAACCTTACGATTTTTTCTACTATTTTCCATGGAAAAATCCCCTCTTTCCGACTTTACTAGAATATACAACAACATTGAAACCTTTTCCAATACCCGAAAAGTATCTGAATATGCTTATGTGATCACAGCTTATTAACTTAATTAAACTCGAATCAAAAATGGCTGCCTTAATCAGCAGCCGTTTACATATAAAAATTCGTTTATGACCTCAATTTTAATTTCAAAATCTAAGTATTGATCTCTTTTGTATTAATCATTGTCCATTGTTTTTCCCTTCGTTATTTACATTTAGTCTATTTAAAATACGACACTAATCTAAATCATAATGGCTTTTCTCAGCAAGCATTTTCTTTTTGGCGATAGTCCATGCCTTTTCGTTCTGCCCTGTTTTTATAAAATACCGAAATAGCCTAACTTCAAAATGCTGTATTCCATCCTCATTCCCGGATTTTACAAAGTATGGAAGGACTTCATTTTCCACATATTCATAGTATGAATCTTCCATACCATTCAATAAAAATATATGTAAGTTAAAATAGAGATATCTATGATCCTTTCTGCGAATTGCATGGTTAAGTCCTTTTTTTGCATCGGATAATAGTCTTTCCTTCGACTTTAAGTTGCCTTTATAACAAATGTCTATGTACAAATCTAACATGGTTAGATAGTAAAAATCGTCTTCTTTTATTAACGAAAATCCTTTATCTAGATACTCTTTCGCTTCTTCAAAATATTTTCTTCTAAACAGCTCTTGTCCAAAATTATAATAGAGCTTAAGTAGTCTATCTACGGATTGAATCTTTTTGGCAGACTGAATTAATTTATAATAATATTTGCGCGTTTCTTCTAAGCTAAATTGCGATTGAGCGTTTATTTGAAGGATAATAAGCGTTTCTGTATCAAGTATACGTGTAAAATTTAATGTTTCCTGAAAATAATGCAAAGCTTTTTGCGCATAATATTGAGCTAAAGTGTTATCATGAACGGCATGATATGAAATAGCCAAGTGATAATAATATTCTTGGCTAGAATAATTGGAATTAATTTTCTTTAGAACTTCAATAGAATTCTTATAGCTTCCGATACTAAAGTAATAGATTCCCTGAACGTGATTATATAGGTTGCTCTCATATGGTGTTAGGTTATAATCAAGTTTCTTAATTTTCTCCATTATTTTATGACACTTTTCAATTTCATAAAATACAAGATAATGACGGGCCAAAAAAAGTGAGTAACGAACTTGAAAATCGGGAATATCCTTTAATGGGTTAGCGTCAAGTGCTGCTTTTTTTACATGCATGTCTTCGGTATCTAACATAACAATAGCGTTTTGCCACTCTTGTAATGCAGCTACAAAACTTTTGAATTTTCTTACTTCCTCTTGAATATCTATTTCTAATTGTTTAGAAAGGATTGTTGTAATCTCACCCGAATATTCTGTTATGCCGCGTTCAATTTTACTTAAATGACTAACAGAACAAATCCCTTTTGATAGCTGTTCTTGCGTGTATCCTTTTTGTTCTCTGTAGTATTTTAAAATTTTCCCCTCAATCATCCTGTCCCCCCCTACAAATAGTATACAGAATATATGAAAGGTTTGGAATAATCTTTAAAAGGGCGTGGTCATAATGTTGTCTTATTTATTTTGTTGGCAATGTCAACTATCCGAGTACGATTCAATTCATCTAAAAACTTCTCCTCGGCTGATTCTATCGCTTTCTGAATTAAACAATCTGGATTATGATTTGAGCAATAATCAAAAATAGGTGTCAAACCTTCAATCGCCTTTACCACATCAAGGAATGAAAATTCTACCCACCCTGCCTTTAATTTATAACCACCATTTGCACCTGAAACAGATTCAATCATACCTGACTTTACTAACTTGGTTAGAATTTTTGATAAATATGTCGTTGAAACTTGTTGATGTTCAGCTAATTTTGCCACACCAATATGTTCATTTTGGGGATTAACAGCTAATAATAACATGGTATGAAGTGCATAATTCGTTGCTTTCGTTAACTTCATATTAAGACTCCTATTGTAGATTTAACATATCTATAATATCTTTTTGGAAATTTCTTGTCAAATCCTAAAAAATCATCTTATTGAGGCAAAATGTTAAGTAAAATTCATGAATTAATTTAGATACCACATCCTTTTACGTTATAATTAAGGAAGTATAAAAAACCGAGACTTAAAGGAGATATTGTCTGTGTTCCTAAGAGAACTAAATCAAAAAGAGAAGGAAGCGTTTCTTGAACTCGCTTATCTCATAGCAAAAATTGATAAAAATCAATCTATATTCGAAAATTCAATTCTAATTAAGTTCAAAACAGAGATGGGAATTGATAAATATTCAATAAAAGGATCTGACATAGAAGATATACTTGAAGTATTTGAGAATGATCGGACTAAAAATATCGTCTTAGTTGAAATCCTTAGACTAATCTTCTCAGATGGAGTTTTTCACGATTTTGAGAGAGAATCTATTCAACTAATAAAAAAACATTTTGGTTTCGATAAAGATGATTACCAAAGTTTACGGGATTGGGTTATAAAAATAAAAGAATTAGAACAATAAGTAACAACTAAAATTATATGTTAAAACTTTTACTGTATTTAGAAAAGACTTTTAAATTGACTCCAATAAATATAGAGTGTATACTCGTAATCGTTGTACGCATAAATTGGAGATTGATCCCCACAACTTGTTTTGTGGGGATTTTTGTTTTGATTACTTTTATACATTTCAAGGGTTATAGAATTAGATAAAAAAACTTATATTGAAACTTCTTTTTAATTTCTATATATTACTAATATATACTTGGTTCAAGGAGGGACTAAAGATCACTTTACTACCTTTGTATTTATTACACGTAACTGCCGATCCCCACGTAGAAAATGATTTTCAATTATGGCTCGTCCTTTTCTGCAATCTTCTAATGGTTATCACCGGTTTCATTTTTATGTATAAACTGTTTAAACTTAAAAATGTAAAAAAAACGGCAATTACATTTGGGATCATCTTACTTATTAATTATTTTCTTATACTTATTTTCGGAAGTTTCTTTGATTTACTTGGTTAACGAAGGGAGATGTTGATGAATTTGAAATTTTACCGACTTTGGGTTTTAGCATTTTTACTTAAATTTATTGGTTCTGCTTGGGATGCGTCCTATCATTTCCGATATTTATTTGAAAAGTACTCCATTCCTCATTTAGTTAATTTTGCCGGCTTTGCATTAGGGGCATTCCTTTTATTTAATGAGTGGCGGCGTTTAAACTATATGGATCGTTTTTCTAGAAATTTAACGACAATTGGCTATGTACTGTTTTTAATTGGAATTCCTTTAGATTTTAGTTATCATATCGCATATGGAATTGATTTGACAACATGGAGTCCAACACATTTTGTCTATTATATTGCGACTGGAATTATGATTATTGCTGTTTGGCGCGGGTATTCGGTTTATACAAAAGGTCAAGTGCCTCTATGGAAATCAATGCATACTTGGTTTGCCATGTTTTTATTAGAATGTCTTGTATTCCCAAATATGCAGCAAGAAAATGGTTCTATCTCATATGATCAATATATCCATGGTAAATCAATCGCATCTAAAGAAATTTTAGCGATTTTATCTGACCCAGCATCGCAAATTTTTGGCGGAATCCCACCTTGGTTATATCCTTGTTATTCCGTATTAACGGTTTCATTATTTACTGTTTTAATCATTCGAATTTTCCGAAGTTACTCTATACCATTAGCGGCTACTGCGTTATATATTGGTTTAAGATTTATAGGAAAATTGATTTTCTTTGCAGTTGGATACCCAACATCATATGTTCCAATTACACTATTATTTATTCCTATATTCTATCTTTTAATAAAAAAATATTCTTGGCTCGCCGGTTTATTGGGCAGCTTCGTCTATTTTATTACGCTGTACGGAATTCATACATCTGGACTACTCATTACTCCACCTTTGGAGATTTCGTTACTCATACCTGTTCTACTGATAGGAATGATCGTCCCTATTATCATTCCCGCGCGGAAAAAGCGGATTGAAGAGGTGTAGTTTTCCAAATATAAATTCTTTGTACTACAAAGGCAATGTCCGTGGACATTGCCTTTTATATTGCAGTTTATATAAGTTATCAATTTATTAATCTCTATCTAACAATTCAGCACCAGCAATGCCAGGATGTGTCATTTCATACGGATCTAGTATTAAATTTAACTCTTCTTCTGTTAATACATCATATTTCAAACAGAGTTCCCGGATCGGTTCTCCGTTTACGATTGCCTCTCGTGCAATTCTTGCAGCTACTTCATACCCAATATGAGGATTAACCGCAGTAATGAGACCGGCACTCTTCTCTACATAATCTTTCAATCTCTTTTCATTTGCTTTTATTCCTTTTAAGCAATTATCTGTAAAAGTACGGAAAGCATTACGCATAATACTGATAGATTGTAGGAGATTATATACGAGAACAGGTTCCATCACATTTAACTCAAGCTGACCCGCTTCAGATGCAAGGCAAATAGTATGATCATTGCCAATGACTTGGAATGCTACCTGGTTAATTACTTCTGCCATCACGGGATTTACTTTACCAGGCATGATAGATGAACCTGGTTGTCTAGCAGGCAGCATGATTTCACCCAAGCCCGCTCTAGGACCTGAAGCCATTAAACGTAGATCATTGGCAATTTTTGACATATTCATCATACAAACCTTCAATGCCGCTGATACTTCTGTATATGCATCCGTATTTTGTGTTGCATCTACAAGATGTTCGGCACCAATTAAAGGGAGACCGCTGATTTGGGCAAGATGTTTTACTACGGATTCGATATATCGTGGATCAGCATTTAAGCCGGTACCGACTGCTGTTGCTCCCATGTTCAATTCATATAAATGCTGGCGTGATTGTTTTATCCGTTTGATGTCACGTCCGATTACGCGACTATACGCTTCAAATTCCTGACCAAGTCGAATTGGTACAGCATCCTGTAGATGGGTGCGCCCCATTTTAATGATAGGATTAAATTCTTGAGCCTTTTCCTGAAAAACCGCTTTCATTTCCTCCATGGAAACTAGTAAAGTTTCTAAAAGATTTAAAACCGCAATATGAATCGCGGAAGGAAATGCATCGTTCGTCGATTGTGACATATTGACATGGGTGTTCGGACTACAATGGAAATAATCCCCTTTTTCTTCGCCCATCAATTCGATAGCTCGGTTAGCAAGAACTTCATTCACATTCATATTTATTGATGTTCCTGCTCCCCCTTGAATAGGGTCAACGATTATTTGGTCATGCCATTTTCCTTCAATTAATTCATCTGCTGCCTTGACGATTGCTTCTCCAATTCCGGAATAGAGACGTTTGACATCCATATTCGCAAGTGCAGCTGCCTTTTTTACCATAGCCATACCCTTTATTAATTCCTCATGTATCCGATAACCTGTGATTTGAAAATTCTCCACAGCGCGAAGTGTTTGGATCCCATAATAAGCTTCAGCGGGAACTTCTTTTGTTCCTAAAAAATCCTTTTCAGTACGCATTTTGCTTTGTGTAATTGTCATATTATTCGCTCTCCTATTTAGGTCATTAGTACTTCTTCTGTCAACTTCCTATTATAAGTGCAAATATAAGAAAGTTAAAGAGAAATACAGATTAAACTTTTTAGTTATTTGAAAAATCTGTATGAAGTTTTACCTTTTCACCTTTCCCGCCATGTTCCACATATTTAAAAAGGACAATGAATACATATTATAAAAGTATAGACAAATGGAGAGATATGTAATGTATGGAAAACCGGGTCGAACCGTTTGGAAACTAGATCAAGCCGATCAACTTCCACCAGTTCCGGCAGATTTCAAAAATTTAAATCAAGAAATTGTCGATCACTATTATCGACTTGGAAAATCTTATCGGATGCATACAAAGTTATTTATATAAAAACTAACTGTGGAAAGGGAAAAGTGATTCCCTTTCTTTTTCTTTTTTACAATATGTTATAATAAATATGATCATAAATTCTAGGAGGATCAAAAATGAACCCACAACCATTATTGATTACAAATCATAACAAAACAATTGAACTTACTGTAAAACAAATGGCCATGTATTTACGAAGCAACATTATTGAAGCGACGGATGATCAACAGAACAATTATTATCTTTTCTTTTACAAAGAACAATTTCTTACATATGTTAAACCCACTAAGTTAAAACGCCAGACACATATAGAAAAAGCTTTTACAAAAGGTATTATACTCCCGTCTACACACCCGCTCATTTACTCCATTCTCTCACCAAACCATTCATATAAAAAAAGAACGTTTCACCAATTAATTAAAAAGGCGGAAAGTCTTTATAATCCTCAAGTAGTCGCACATATTGCAACATTTTTTGAATCCTTTGTATCAAAAAAAACCATTTTCTCTCTCATCCAATCTATCTTTTATGATTACCGACGAAACGGACAGATGTTCTCAAGCTATCGAATTCTCCGCCTATTAATGGATTTTGCTCCAAACCATAGTTGGGTAAAAGGATTATCAAGCGACTTAAATTTCATCAAATATGGAAAATTATACGATCAATTATCAGATGAATTAATAACTAAAGATCCTTTATATTTAGAAAAGGTATTGTATACAAAAAATGCAAATAATCAACTTATACAATTACTCCATAGCCAATCAAGATGGTTGGATGAAATTGCTTTATACATTCAACACATCAGTCCCGGGAACTATTCATCACTAAAACAATTGTTGAACAATCATTTTTCAGACAAAGAAATAGTTGACGTATTAGAACATTTATCTGGAAAAGCAAGTGATGTTTCAGAAATAAATAGTGATTTACTCGAAAACTATTTACAGCGCCAAAATGCAGAAAAAATAATAAACATATTATTCACTCATCAACTTACCCTCAATCCCAAACAAACTCAGAAGTTTGAAAACTTATTAGAAAATGTAGATTTAAAACTGGAACACTTTCCAAAGGAAAAAGTTCTTTCTTTCCTAGTACCTCTTTTTAAAATTAAGCCTGAAATAGCTATTAGGCTTCTCCATAAATACATTGCCTTACAACTAAAGGAACATGATATTGATTCTGTCATGAATTGTCTCATCCCATTGAAAAATACCATACATGCACATCCGATTCTCGAAAAACTACAACGAATCCAAAAGCTTGCTAATGACCCCGATCAACAACTATTATTGGGAGAATTGTATTATGAATTTCAACAATTTGATCAAGCAATCGATTGTTTTAGCTGGGAGATGGAGTTAAAATCCATTGACCCCAAACCAGTAAAATGGCTTTCAAAAATATATAATGAGATGGGAATGGAACAAGAGCATCAGGCATATCGCCAGCTCTATATCGATATGCAAAAAAGAGCATAATTATATAATGTATAGGAATCGAAAGACAGTAAACAGGTGTTGTTTAAACAGATACACCTGTTTTTTATTTTCATCTGTAGAAGTAATGATTATGAACCTTTGTTAGCGATATCATTACAAGTCATTTTTTTTGCTATAATAGTCACATAAATTTCTTTTCGCAACGAAACAAACGAAAAATTACAATCAAAAAGGATTGATATGTGATGGAATCAAAAAAAGTTTTACCTATATTATTTTTAATTATGTTTCTAGTCATGGTTGGATTCGGTATTATTATCCCTGTTATTCCGTTCTATGCTGAAAAAGTTGGGGCGAATCCGACTGAATTAGGTTTGTTGATGGGAGTATATTCACTAATGCAACTAATCTCTGCTCCAATATGGGGGAAAATTTCGGATCGTATTGGCAGGAAACCCGTTATGATGATCGGAATATTCGGATTAGCCGTTTCTTTTTTCCTCATGGCATTATCTAGTCAGCTTTGGATGTTGTTTGTCGCAAGAATTATTGGTGGGTTATTATCATCGGCAAATATGCCAACGACGATGGCATATGTAGCTGATATAACATCTGAAGAAGACCGTGGTAAAGGAATGGGAATCATCGGAGCGGCAACAGGTTTGGGATTTATTTTCGGTCCGGCAATTGGAGGATTATTCTCGAAATCCAGCTTGCAAACGCCTTTTTTTATTGCGGGAACATCCTCCCTTCTTACTTTACTGCTCGTACTATTTATTTTAAAAGAATCACTTCCGAAAGAAAAAAGAGGATATCACGCTGAGAGAAAAGTCTCCATGTGGGAGTCATTTAAAGGATCGCTGTCTATTATTTTTATTCTGCAATGGTTTATTTCACTATCTTTATCTGGTCTGGAGGCAAGCTTTGCTTATTTCGCCGCTAAAATGGCTGGATTAGATACGATTGATTTAGGCTATATTTTCATGATTATGGGGTTAGGCAGTGCAGTTGTTCAAGGGGGGTTAGTCGGAAGACTGACCAAAAAATACGGCGAGGGAATTGTTATTAAAGGCGGAATCATCGTTTCCGCAATTGGTTTCTGTCTAATCTTGCTAGTAAATAATTTTGTTACGGCTGCCATATTTCTTACTATATTCGGATTAGGAAACGGTGTGATTCGTCCATGTATCTCTGCATTACTTACAAAAAAATCCACAGCTGGACATGGAAGTGCAACAGGATTACTTTCTTCCTTCGATTCCTTCGGAAGAATTATTGGTCCACCATTAGGTGGTTGGTTGTTCTCAGTTTATGCTGGTCTTCCATATATTTCTGGAGCGGTATTGTCAATTTTTGCTCTGATCCTTTACCAAATATATCAAGCCAAGGAAAAACAACAAAATATTGCTTAAATAAGTTATTTAATAACTGTAAAGAAGGCCATGGAATAAGCATAGTTATTCCATGGCCTTCTTTTTACGTCAAAATTAAACTCTCCATCATCATCAATTAATCATTATACAAATTGAAAATGGCCGCCAAACATTTCTTTTTCTAACACGATATTACTATTTGAAATTCTTAATAGGCATGGACCTTCCCCTTTTGTCTCAATGACACGTGCAATTTCTCCATCTGCATAAGGTGAGGCAAACACTAAATTACAACCTTCAACTTGTAATTGGGTGCAATTTGCTTTTAATTTTTTATCCTTATATGTATCCTTTTTAGGTAAATGGAATAATTCACTCCATTTTTCAGCAACATTTTCATGATCTTCAACTGCAAATACGAGCTCCTTCAAAGGCAGAAGATTATTATTTACCCCAACCGAGTTTTTCCTTGTTACGTCATTTTCCTGCCACTGTATAATAAATGGAAATGGAAAAGATAATGGATTTTCACGAATAAATAGCATTTCCCATTGGATGAGTGTTCCATCTTCCTTTTTTCTATCTGCTTTAATAGGTCCTACAGTCTCAATCCCTTTTTTACGGAATGAATCTGCAAATGCACGTATATCATTGGTTCGAAAAGCAATTCTCGAAAACCCTTCCTTTTCCGGTAATAAGGTGGCAGTTTGAACGACTAAATCATTCTCATTTACTTTTTCAGCTTTTACTCTATCAAATATCCCTAAAAATTCTATATAGCTTAAATCAAAATAACAGAGTGCATTATACGTTCCCCAATTCTCGTGTTTTCCACCAGGAATTGCTTTCAACCCAATTGTTGCAAAGTCCTCAATTGCCTCTTCTGGTCGATTAACTATATGCACTAAATGATCAAATGAAAGTTTCAATAAAAACCCTCCACAATAATAAATAAGTATTAATAATTAAATTCTACAATTCTCGTGAAATTCCCCTTAAAAAAATTAATATTTTCTATAAAGTTTTTTGTTTACATAATATTATTATTGACTAATATATCGTAAATTCGTAAAGATTCTAAGTGAAATCATATGTTATGATAATTATAGTAATCGAATGATCGATTGATGCGTGGTTTTTAAGGTTGGTGAAAATGTGCAAAAGAAAAAAGATAAGATTTATGAAGTTGATTTATATAAGCCGATACATAAACATTTTACAAACCAAGGATATGAAGTGAAAAGTGAAGTAAATGATTGTGATGTTACAGCTGTAAAAGGTGATGAACTTATTATCATAGAATTAAAGGTACGATTAAATGTTGATTTACTTATCCAGGCAACGAAAAGACAGAAACTTGCTGATCAAGTTTATATTGCTATTCCAAAACCGAGTTACAGCTTATTTTCAAAGAAATGGAAAGATATATGCCATCTAATAAAAAGACTAGAACTAGGTCTAATCTTGGTCACATTTCTAAAATCAACGACAAAAATGGATATCGTTCTCTCTCCTGCCCCTTTTGATCGAAAAAAGAGCATGCAACAAAATAAGAAAAAAAGAAAAAAACTCCTTTCAGAAATTGAAGGAAGACATGGGGATCATAATATAGGCGGTAGTAATCAAGCAAAGATTATGACTGCATATAAGGAAACAAGTATTCATATCGCCTATCTTATTGAACAATTTGGCCCGCTTTCACCTAAAGCATTGCGTCAAATGGGAACAGGAGAAAAAACACAATCCATTCTTTTTAATAATTACTATGGATGGTTTGAACGAATTCAAAAAGGGATATATGGGATAACTGAAAAAGGAAAAATTGACATTCAAGCCTTTCCACAGATCATTGAATATTTTAGTAAAGAGGCTGTTCAACCCCAAAATTCAAAAACTGAAATTGAGTAATGTGATCTTAACTATGTCTTAAGCAAGCACAACAATTTCTATTTGTTATGCTTGCTTAAGTTCTGATATCCTAATGATCCAATTTCTTAAAATTTATCCTTCGAAATAAAATTCCTTATGTAATGAACATCCGGGATTAAATGCTGCAAAACAAATCGGACAAGAAGAGTTACAAGCGAAATATTCATTTATGGTTAATTCGTTCCCACATCCCCCGCAAAGGATCGCCTTTTGATTAAATAATTCTTTTGGCCATACTTTTGGATTGCCACATCCATGTTCTTCGTGACATTCGAAACAAGGATAATACATATTACAGCAATAAAATTTTATTGCAATCCGATCAATTTCCTTATGATAATGTGTGCAACGGGTTTCGGAATCTATAACATTTCCTTTAATTCTATGACCATGAATAAGCACTTGCAAACTTCACCCTTTACCAATTACTATTGCATATCTAGTGACATTTAAAACATACTTAACGAATATTTTTCAGACAGTAGTTTCAAAAGCTTCATTCCTGCTATGCTATTACCTTTCTCATCAAGTGCTGGTCCATAAATACCAATGCCAAATCTTCCTGGTACCGCACCTAATATACCTCCAGATACACCACTTTTTGCCGGTATGCCTACCTTGATTGCAAATTCACCAGAAGCATTATACATCCCACATGTGACCATAAACGTCTTACAAATCCTTGCAACTGAGCGAGGAATTAGCTGTTTTTCAGTATACGGATCTTTTCCATCCATTGCTAACACACAGCCAATGCGTGACAAGTCCAAACAATTCAATTCAATTGCACACTGTCTCGTATATAAATCAATTAACTGTTCCACATCTTCATCAATAACTCCATGTTGTTTTAAAAAATAGCATAATGATCGATTTAAATCTGCCGTTTTGAATTCTGATTGTGCTACCTCTTTATTATAACTAATCGATTCATTACCTGAAAGCTTTTGGATTAGCTTTAATATCCTTTCAAATCGCTCATTTACACTACTTCCTTTAATCATATGTGTTACGGCTAATGCTCCCGCATTGATCATTGGATTTAATGGTTTTGATGGCTTATTCGTTTCTAATTTTGCTATCGAATTAAACGGATCACCTGTAGGTTCTTGACCAACACGATTAAAAACATACTCTTCCCCTCTATCACTTAATGCGATAGCGAGAGTTATTACTTTAGATATACTCTGAAGGGTTAGATTTTCTTTAATATCTCCTGCTGAGAAACAATTTCCGTCTGGATAAAATAAAGATATTGATAAAGTATCTTTATTTGCTTTTTGTAAAGCTGGAATATAGTCAGCAACCTTCCCATTATTTGAAGATTTTTTTGCTTCATCAACTAATAATTGCAATTCATCTGCGGAACGACATTGCATACTTATCACCTCTAGCAATCATTTATTTTATTGTTATTTTTTATTAAAAGTTAAATTATAAACGTCTGAATGATGGGTTATTAATTGGCAACAAATTGTTTACGTATTTTCCATCAATTTCTTTAATTTATACTCTGTTGTAGATTCCTCGGAAGGAGTATAAATACTGCATCTTAATTCATTTGTTCCTTGAATTTGAAGTGACGTTAAATGAAAAAGCATTTTTCCAGCTTTTGCATGGCGAAATTCAATTATAACCTCTGGGGCGGAGCTTACTTCACTTTGATTCCACATATCGTGAAATTCGGAATACTCTTTTTCCATTTTATCTATAAATTGGTCATACCAAGGGTCAGCAACATATTGACCATAATAGGTGCGAAAAATAGCTAAATATCCATTTACAAAATGCTCCCAATTAACGGCTAGACTCTTTAATTCCTTTCGAGCAAATAATAAATAAATTAAATTTCGCTTATCGTAATCAATCTCTGCAAAATTAAGAAACACATTAGCAGCCGCCTCGTTCCACCCAACGATATTACACCTACGATCTGAAATAATGGTAGGACAGACCTTTAACTCTTGCAATATTTTATTTAAGGATGGACTAATTTTTGGTTCATTTTCCATCATAAGTTCTGGTTTTGTTCCTTCCCCTGTTGCTAAGGCATATAAATATTTTCTCTCATCCATGTTTAGTTGCAAAGCTTTGGATACGGAGTCCAATACAGATGTCGACACATTAATATCTCTGCCTTGTTCTAGCCATGTATACCAGGTGGTACTTACACCTGCCAACTGTGCAACTTCCTCTCTTCTTAACCCTGGTGTTCTTCTCCGTGTTCCAGTTGGCAGACCAACCATTTGCGGATGAATTTTTGAACGTTTAGCTTTTAAAAAATCAGACATTTCTTGTAGCCGTTTTTCGGAATTCAAATTAAATCCCTCCTTACTATAGTAGTAGTTATACTAGGATAAACTACAACTTGTAATAGGATAACAAGAGAGTAAAATAAAAGCAAACGAATGACTGGAGGAAGAAAAGTGAATAAAAGAGTAGTAATTACAGGATTAGGTGTGATTTCATCAATTGGATCGAAAGTGGATGAATTTTGGACAAATTTAAAAAATGGTCAATCAGGAATCTCATTAATTGATAGTTTTGATGTATCAGATTTAAAAACAAAAATAGCCGGAGTCGTTAAAGATTTTGATGCGGATTCTTTGTGGGGAAGAAAAGAAGCGAGAAAAATGGATCGATTTTGCCAATTCGCATTAGCCGCTGCCGAACAAGCTTTACAAGACTCCCAATTAAAATTAGAAGAGATTAATAAAGAAAGACTCGGTGTTTATGTTGGATCAGGCATAGGTGGGATACAGACATTTATTGACAATGTGAATACGCTTAATGAACGTGGAGCAAGAAGAGTGAGTCCCAGTTTAGTGCCAATGATGATTTCCAATGCGGCAGCTGCTCAAATTAGCATTGCATTTGGAGCTCGTGGTCCATCGATGTCGCCTGTTACAGCATGTTCAATTGGGAATACTTCCATTGGTGAAGCGTATAAAATGATTAGAGATGATGAAGTAGAAATCATGTTTGCTGGTGGAACAGAGGCAGCAATAACCAAATTATCGCTAGCTAGTTTCGGCAATGCTACTGCCTTATCGACGAATGAAAATCCCTTAACAGCTAGTCGTCCTTTTGATGAAAATAGAGATGGATTTGTTATGAGTGAAGGAGCTGGAATAATCGTTCTTGAATCGTTAGAACACGCGACAAAAAGAGGGAGCACTATTTACGGAGAAATCATTGGGTATGGAGCAAGTTCTGATGCCTACCATATGGTCGCAACCCATCCAGATGGAGATGGTGCTTTTCAAGCAATGAAAAAGGCTTTGCAAGATGCAAATATAGACCCAAATGATATTGATATTATTAGTGCCCATGCAACAAGTACAGTGGTTGGTGATCGCTCTGAAACATTAGCCATAAAGAAACTATTTCAAGATCAAGCCTATCATATTCCAGTTACGGCAAACAAATCGATGCTTGGCCATATGCTTGGAGCAGCGGGTGGAGTTGAGGCAATCGCTTTAATAAAAAGTATTCAAGAAAATTTCATCCCTCCTACTATTAATTTATCAAAGGCCGATGATATTTGTGATTTAGATTATGTGCCTAATCATGGACGAACAAAAAAATTAACCATTGGGTTATCCAATTCGTTTGGATTTGGCGGTCACAATTCAGCTTTACTATTCAAGAAATATGAATGAATACGAATTCACAGCACCGCGGGATTTACGATGCTGTGAATTGTTTTAAATCTCATATATTTCATCAAATGCAACAAAATAAAGCAACGAATATTCTACCTTACTACCTGTTATTCGTTCCCAAGCAGCTTTATAAAATGTTATTTGATGCTGATAATAAGCTGCTAATGATGAGAGTTCTCGTTTTTCTTTTGGTCGATCGGTCTTGTAATCTACAATAATCCAATTTTCATTATACTGATAGGCTAAATCGATCACACCTTTAACAATAAAAGGCTGTTTACCCTTTTCCTTTACCCCAATAATTTGATATAAAGGATCTTCTGCTTCAATCTTTAACATAAAAGGTACTTCCGTCAAAATTTGTTCTGATTGTTTAAGCTGACGCCAAATATCTGATTGTTTAAATTGATGAACGAGTGAAAGAACCTCTTCACATCTATCAATAGGTATGCCATGTTCCTTTAAAATAACATCTAGTTGATGTTCCACATTTATTCCTTTACCTTTAACAAACCTTTCGAACACAACATGAATCATTGTCCCCCATGCAAGTCCTCCACCTTCTTCGCGTTCGATCGTTAATCTGTAATAATCATGTTTATCATTAGTTGGGCTATATACATTAAAAGAGTCATTCGAAAGTTTCGTTACCCACATTTCATTTTCTAATTTAATTTCAACATTACTAGCGATTTCTTGATTTAACTTATAATCTATTTCCTCATTTTTCTTCTTTACTACACTCTCCATGACAGTTGGCTTAATAATATCAACAAGTTCTTGCCATGGGTTTTTCTTATTATTTTTTTGACATGTGCTAATGAATAAGGTGTGTTCTGCACGTGTAGCTGCAACATATACAATTCTTGTTTCTTCTTCAGTTAAATACTTATTTTCAATTGCTTGAAATTCTTCCCACAACGCCGGTTGAGCTACTAGCTTGTTACTAAATCCATTCCTTTTTGTTAAAATAAAATACCCTTTCATTCCAGAATCCGAACGTTTAATATGGTAGGTTATGCGTTTTGACATATCTACTTTTTTAAACGGATTAGCGAGAAAAACAACTCTTGCTTCTAATCCTTTTGATTTATGAACATTCATTACCCGAACCGCATGATCCGTTCCCTCAACATTCCCCATTTGAATGCTAGAAAAGATATCATTTTTCAATTGGCTTACCGCTTCTTTAAAAGTAGTCAATGGTCGTATTCTATCAAGGATTTGTGATACATATTGAGCTTCTTTATTTCCATATCCGCTTAAATGAAGCAATGGAAAAAATCCAATATCGTCAACAATTTTTTCGAAAAGTGCACCTGGTGAAAGCACACTTTTCCACTCGACGTAACTTCTTAATCTATTGAAAATACTACTCATGCTCTGCTTTGTCTGTTTATCTATTTTCGTAGGAATGTGAGAATAGATGCTAAACATTCCACCTGCCTGTTTCCAATCGAACAACTGTTGATCACTAATACCAAAAAAGCACCCTCTCAGTATAGATAGTAACTGGACTGGATTACCTGGTTCTAGAATAAATTCACATAAATGATAAAGATCCTCAAATTCGACCATTTTTCCAAGTGTTATTTCGCCACTTATAACTGCAGGTATATCTTTATTCAATAATGCTTGAAAGTATATATCTAAATCTTCGTTATAACGTGTTAAAACCATGAACTCATTTGGGTGAAAACCCTGTTGAATCATATTTCTTATTGTTAATGCAATTTGCTCAGAATCAAATTGAATAATCGCTTCTTTTTTCGAATAATTTTCTGGGGTGACTAATTGATGGACTCCTGAAAACGGAGAGTCCTTATCTACAAAATAAGAATGAAGCGGCTTAAAGGCAGCTTGATAATCCGATTCAACCGTAGGAAGTTTTCGTTTAAACACCTCATTCAGCTTTTGTGTAACGATATCCAATGTTCGAAAATTCATTGTTAACTCAAGCACTTCACCACCATGTAAAAGAATGAGCTCCTTTACTTTGTTATAAATATTAATATCAGCACGGCGAAAACGATAGATGGCTTGCTTAGGATCACCAACAATAAATAATGAACCACTTCTAGGTTTACATTTCGTCCAATCTTGCTCATATAGGTTATCTGATGTTAAATAAAACATAATTTCCGCTTGGATCGGATCCGTATCCTGAAATTCATCAATTAATAAACATCGATATTTATTTTGAAAATATTTTCGAACCTCGCTTTTTTCCTTCAACAGTTTTGCCGTTTTCATTAATAAATCGTGAAAGTTTACATATGAACCCTGCCGTTTAATGAATTCATATTGATTCATTACATTTTTCATTAATGGAATAATGACACCATGCACGTATTCATACCAAGCCAATAAAATAGGTTGAATAGTTGATTCGAAGAAATCTGAAACTTTACCTAAATAGTATTTTGCATCTTCTTTAGACGTCCATAATTTTTGGACTATCGTTAGTTTTTTATTAAATAGCTCGAATATCTCAATTTTTTGGGCGTTTCTCGTCAGGTTTCCAAATGTTATCTTTCGGTATGCCTGCAAAATAATTTCCTGTAATCCGTCGTATTTTCCATCTATAGGTTGCGTTGGAATCGCATGTTTTGCCTCAAGAATGAGCTGAACGAATAACTGAAAAATCTCGTTTAGCTCAGGTTCTTGTTTTGTTTCAAACACCCAGTCCACATCAGGAAACGATTTCATCTGTAGAAAGCTTGTTTGTAAATCTGTTATCGGCACGCCTAATTGAATTACTTGATTATAATATTTTGGATCATTCATCTGTAGCTGTTCAACATACGTATTCCAGGCAAGTAAAGCTAACTCATTGTCATCTGATTCTTCGATTTCACGAAACGACAGATCTAACCCCGCCTCAATTGGACGTTCTCTCAGCAATTGTGCACAAAATGAATGAACAGTCCCTAAAAAGCATTGATCAAAATTCTTTAATGCTTGATCCAAACACTTCCTATTGTTATCGTTTTCTTCCTTTTTCCAGGCTTCTTCGAGCTTGATTTGAAATCGCGTTGTTAATTCCTCAGCGGCTTTTTTTGTAAATGTTATAGCAGCAAGTTCCTTCATTTGATAGGTTCCCGTCCTAATAAGATTGACCATTCGGTTCACAAGACTTGTTGTTTTTCCAGATCCAGCTCCCGCTTCGACAAGAAAGGTGCTCATCAGACATTGTTCAATTTTGTGGCGGTCATGTTGATCGACTATTAATTTACTCATATGCACGCACCCCCTTCCAACGGTTTACTCCAATCGCATCGGGATCCTCACCTTTCATTTTAAAAACGTCATCCGGATAAGAACTTCTTTTACAAACATGCTTATATTCACAATATAAACAGTCCTTTTTTATATCCTCTGTCATCGGGAAATGGCCAAATTTTAAAAGATCCAATAATCGTATGATGATATCTATTCCATTTACTCGAGTATTGACATCTTGTAGACGAACACGTCTCTCACCCGCTCCTTTCGTTGTTGGAAACAAATACGTACTGTTTTTGACTTGCCCTTCGCTTAAATTCAACTTATTTTCTAACGCCTTCGCATAAAGAAAATGTTGTAATTGCCTTCCTTCATCATAATAATTTTTCACATGGTAGGATCCCGCTTTTCCGGTTTTATAATCGATGATTGTATAGGTTGAATCCTCATACTTGTCCACACGATCTATTTTTCCTGATAAATGGAAGGTATCTCCGTCCGGTAATGAAATAACTGCAGGATATTCGTCACCGATTCCAAAGGAGTACTCAAAATAACTTGGCGTACCCTTCTCTTCGTGCTCAGCTTCACTTTTTAAAAAGATTTGACATGTTTCTATCAATTCATTTACTTCTTGTTCAAAAACCAGTTTACTAGGTGGGAGCAATTGTTCCTTCCACTTATCGATTCGTTTATATAAAATATCCAAGAGTACTTGTTCATGTTGTACAAAAGATAATTTTTCATCGGTATTTGAAATGACTTTATAAAACCGTTCGAATATTTCATGAAGAACTATTCCCCGTGATTTTGCATCCAGCCATACTTTATCGTCAAATTGGAATGGCTCGAGAGATTGAATGGTTAATACTTCTTCAAGAAAATACTTATAAGGGCAAGTTGCTAGCTTCTCGAATCGTCCGCTGGACATCGGGATCATTTTATTTTTCCTCGGATCAAGCATGTGTTCTTCAATTTTTAACTTGCCATCATATTCAGTGAATAGCTGACTAGCCCTTTTACTTCTGGCCAGCATCGCTTGTATCAAATGATTGTATTGTTCTTGTATGATAGTCTTTAATAATACATTCTCTATTGGATGCTGAAGTATGTTTTGCCACCAATCTAATCGATTAATAAAGTGGTTTGGCATTGAATGATGTTTATATTCTTTTAAAATCATGTCAAAGTTTGCCTCTTTATCCCCTGTTTGGTAGCGATAACATTTCAAAAAGAAGAAAGATGGAAGATTGGTTCGATTCTCACGTTGATCAAAAGTTGAATAGCTTATTGTGGACTTTCCACTGGAACAAGCTAGTGTTTGTAAAAGAATATACAAATTTTCCTTTGCTTTTTCTGTTAATAATGGAAGATTGGGATGTAAGTTTTCACGTTCATCGTCAAGTAATATAGGATCTTCTTTTAACTTACCGGGAAAGCGTTGATGATCGAATCCGATAAAAAACTGATTCGGTCGATTAATAAATAACCCATTTTGATAGGAAGTAATGTGAATCGAACCCGGTTTTGGACTTGAAGCACCTATATTCATATTTAATAAAAGATTTTCTACATAAAGGAGAGTGTCGTTTCTAGGGAGTTCTACTGTAGTAGTATAGGGTAAGACTAAATCAATTTTTTCCAGTAATTTATTTTTGGCCAGTTCATCGGAAGGGGTTTGGATTTTAGCAAAATGTTTTAGTAAATAACCCACCATTTCTAACATTGCCCTCAAATGATCTTCACCTTTAGGCAAAAATTGAAAAAGACGGTTAAACCATGCTTGTAACCACAAATATTCATCCAATGATTTTTGGATAACTTCTTGATTTCTTTCTTTTACTATTCTTTCTTTCAAAAGATCTATTTTTTTCTGAAGTTGTAGTACATATCTTGTTTTCCCCCATCCAATATTAGCATTTATTAGCATGTCAATAATCGATGAATAACTTGGAGCATTTTCTCCTAAATCAAGAATATTTTCCTGCAGCAAAGGCAAGAAAGAATGAACTTTATATCGATTTTTATACCAAGTTACAATTTCAGAAACTAGTTTTCCGGGCTTAGTCATTTTAATGGGAATTCCTTGCCCGAAAGTAACGGGAAGACGAAGGGTTTCTGCTAATTGATATAATATGATTTGATAAGGATCTTTGCTGCTATAGAAAATGGAACATGTGTCAAACGGACTGTCACTAAGTTTAATTCGTCGAAGTACTTCTTTTACTTCATTTTCTTCTGTGTTACATGCATTAAGTTCAATGGAAGTTGTTGCTTTTATGATCGGTTCATCTGCATATAAATAACTCAATTCTGTCGGTTCACCGACGGCATCACGAATAAATGGAAATCGAATCGGAGATTCCACCCCTATTACAGGAGCAATTGGAAGAAGATACGTTTTCCCTTGCATTAACATACTTATTAGCTGTTCTTCCATAGCTAAAAATGCTAAATTCGGTTGAAAAATAAAAACTCGTTCACGAATCCATTCTCCTTCATTTACCTCAATCGCTTTTTTTAAAATGTGAAAATTGTCTTGCAGCTGATACTTTTCTAACATCCTTTCATACTCAAATAAAATTAGTTTAATATCCTTTTCTTTTTCCAACGTTCGCAAACTTTGAACAGGGAAATTAGTGCTAGTTAAACCTGTTATTCTTAGCATTTTAATCGCATCGTAAATCGAATGACATAAGTCTGGTGAAGCTTCTAACTCATTGAAATATGTAAGCTGATGGCTATTTTTTAAATTTTTTAAGATCTCCATCATTAATATTGATCCAATTGAGGAGGTGATTCTACCCTTTGTTAGTTTTTCAGAATGGCTAATAATTGATTCAGCAACGTCCATTACCGTCATTATCTTCATATTGATGGCACTATGACCTGCATGTATGAACGTATGCAAAATTTGTTTTCCTGTTCGGTAATGGTCAACTACTAAAATCTTTTCTGAAAAGGGATGGTTTGTACAAACCTCTTCTAACTTTTTTATAAGAGATTTCATTAAAATCCTCCTTCCTTGTAAATTAAATAATTATTCAGAACCATTTTAATATTAGTATAAACAAAAAATGACCGTTTCAAAAGTAATGATTCTAAACATTTTTACTAGAATCTTTTTGAAACAGTCTTTTTTATTGTTTAAATGGATCGTTCCTTTCCGCTTCAGGAGCTTGCTTTCCACGGGGAGGAAGTCGAGCCTCCTCGGCGCTTTTCGCGCCTGTGGGGTCTCGACCTTTCCTCTATGTCCCGCTGGAGTCAAGCTCCTTCCGCTCCAATCCACTCTGCTATTCGTTTTTAGCTACATTCTTTTAGAAAAAAGTCTTTTTTATTTCAACCTAAACTATTCAATTGTGATTCATTATAAATCTCTTCTAAATCCTCTAATGTTAATTCATATAATTGTTTATTCATCGTTTTGTATATTCCAATTGATAATAGTTGATCGATATAAAATTTTTTCAAACATTCTGTATCACAAGCCATTTTGCTTTCTCCTTATTACCTTAAATTTACGATCACTTTTTTAATGAAAACTGTTTTCTATATGCTCGAATACCTCATCTAAGTTATGAAATCCCTTTTTTTCGCCGTCGTCCGACTGAATCGTCCAGTCTCTATTTTTCAACCCGAGATTACCGAATGCATCCTTCATATATGGCATATTTATCATAAAAACCTCGCCATTTTTTCTTACAGTATAGCCGAGATAATAATCTTCCCCTGCACCTTCTTCTTCATAAATACCAATATCCTCAAGTTGATATTGGTCCATTAACATTTTTAATTGTGCATTCATTTGATCGATTAGAATCTCTCTATTTAAATAGTCCATTAAACATACCTCTTATCTTTTTCTATAGTTTGACCACAGTTCAAAAAAATTATGTGGGCGAACTCTAGTTGACATAACATTATTATTTCAACCTACAAATTGTACTTTTACCCATCCACGAACACTATTTATAAACCATATTTTTGTAAATGTTTTTATTTCTTGAATGGTTACAATTTTTTCTTGAATTATATTAGTCTTAAGCAATTGCTCTCTAAATGTACCTGCTAACAATCCAGAGTGTATAGGTGGAGTATAGAGTTTTCCATCTTTTTCAACAACAATATTTCCATTTGTAAACTCCGTTATCTCTCCTTTTTGATTCCATAATAATATGTCAAAAACATCAGGATGGCTTAATTTATATGACTGGTATACTTGTCGATTCGTTGTTTTATGATACAGAAAAGGGTTATTCATATTGATAGGTTCTGTACCTAACTTCACCTTTAATGAATGTTCAAATGGGACAATGGGTTCGCCAACAATGTTATATTTACCGTTTTTGGAAACAAGTAAACGAACCTTTAAACACTGATTTTCATTTTTTTTGGCAAAATCACTCAATCCATTCATAATGTCATCCACGGATATATTGAAATTAAAGTATTGTGCCGTTTTCTTTAAACGATGCATGTGAAGATTAAATAAAAAATACGTACCATTTTCTAGTTTTAAGCTTTCTAAAAGATCGAATAACGGATTATCCCTTGTTAACAATGCAGCTTTCATTACGATTTCTTCATATTCATCCTTTGTTGTTGAATCCCAAGTAATTCCCCCTCCAACCCCATATACTGCTTGATGAGTCTTCCTATTGATCAAAACAGTACGGATTGGCACATTAAAAACAGCATCTTTTTGTGGACTTATATAGCCGACAGCCCCACAATACACGTCCCGAGGTGAATCTTCTAAGTTTGCAATGAATTTCATTGTACTAATTTTAGGAGCTCCGGTAATCGAACCACAAGGAAATAATGCTTTAAAAATATCAACAATACCAACTTCTTTTTCGGTATTTGCGGAAATGGTAGATGTCATTTGCCAAACTGTAGGGTATTTTTCAATACTGAATAACTCGTCCACATTGACTGTTCCTGGTATGGCAATTGCACCTAAATCATTTCTTAGTAAATCAACAATCATAACATTTTCGGCGCGATTTTTTTCAGAATGATACAGCCATTTAGCGTTTTCTCCATCTTCTTCAAAAGTCATTCCTCTATTTATCGTACCTTTCATCGGCCTTGTAATAATCTTTTCTCCATCCCAACGAAAGAATAATTCAGGAGAGGCTGATAAAATTTGATAATCCCCAATATTTAAGTATGCACAGTAATCAGAATCCTGAGCCGAAGCAAGTTTTTTGTAATAGGCAAAATCATCACCGTGAAAATCTGCATGAAGTCGAGTCGTGTAGTTTATTTGATAGGTATCTCCATTTTTAATTACTTCTTTAATCTTAGCAATTCCTTGATGATATTGTTCTCCATTTATTGCAGGTGACCACTTAGATATCGAAAAATTCCCGTTTTCCTTAGGCTCAAACGGATTTGGCTCTTTAAAAATTCCAAACCATAATAATGGCATTTTACCACCTGTATGTACTTGAAAAGAATGATCAAATGCTGGAGCGGCTTCATACGACAAAAATCCTGCTGCATAATGGCCAATAGAAATTTCCTCCTCTACTTGTAACAAGCAAGAGACGACTTCTTCCACTTTCATCGTTGTAATAATTTTTATTGGGTCGGTAAAACAAATTGGTGTTTTTATTCCATTTTGCTCTGCGAATTCAAAGAGCAAAAAAGGATGATTGTTTGGAAGTTCCATTTATTTTTCACATACCTTCCCGTTTAATGAATACTGATAAAAGTTTTCGATCATTTGCAATCCACTTTCTGTTAATATTGACTCCGGATGAAATTGTACACCTTCAATCCTATACTCCTTATGACGTACACCCATAATCTCACCATTAATACTTTTAGACGTAATCTTCAGACAATCCGGTAGTGATTGTTCCTCAACAATTAATGAATGATATCTAGTGACGTAAATCGATTTTTTCATGCCACTGTATAAGCCTTCACCATCATGGTTAATTAATGAAGTTTTACCATGCATTGGCTCACTTGCTTTAATTACTTTTCCTACAAAGCTTTCTGCAATAATCTGATGTCCTAAACAAACCCCTAATATTGGGATTTTCGCAAAGAAATGTTTCACTGCCTCTTTACAAATTCCTGCTTGACTTGGATTGCCCGGTCCGGGTGATAGTAAAAGAAAATCTGGATTCATCTGCTCAATTTCATCAATAGAAATTTGATCATTTCTTACAACCGTTACTTCTTCTCCAATTTGCTTACAATATTGAACTAAGTTATATGTAAAAGAATCATAATTATCAATAACAAGAATCATTAATACTTACCTCATAATAAAGTTTTGAAACCGTTTTCTACACAATTCTTACAATATAATAACACATTACGTATTGCGATTTACCATTTTTATTTAGGAATAGTTTTTTAAAATATTTTAAAAATAATAGGACAGTAAAGTTGTGAGGTGAAATAATTTTGAAGCATATTAAAGCAATGGCTATTAAATTTGTTGCAACAATCGTGGTTTTATTCGTAATCCTTAATGTTATTTTCGGTATGTCTTTTACGAATGTGTTTTTTATTTCACTTGTTTTATCAGTCGTTTCTTACCTAGTCGGTGATATCGGAATCCTTTCAAGAACGAACAATACTGTCGCAACCATTGCCGATTTTGGTCTTTCATTAATTGTTATCTGGTTTCTTTCCGCAGCACTAACATTTGAAAATCGTACACCGCTTTTCATCATATCGCTTATATCAGCCGCCGCCATTGCTCTTGTTGAGATTGTCTTTCATAAATACGTTTCGTCTTATACGTTTGAGAATGAGTCGGAGGATTTTTTACCAAAGCATCGTTATTACTACTCAAATCATTATCAAACTGAAGCATCAAAAGAAATTGCACCTGATATAGAAAAGAACAAAGAGAATAAATAAAGTTAAGCCAGATGCCAATTTCACTGACATCTGGCTTTCAATTAAATTTTATGAGCTTTTAGGATAATTGCTTCCCCTTTAAAAGAAATGATTGAGTTTTCAATCACTTCAATTTGGAACTTTTTCTTTATATCTGAAGAGGCATGAAGCATGAATTCTGTTAATTCATTTTTCTCCTCCGCGTTTAAATTCATTCGATTACACCATGAATCAAATTGAAACGTTTTTTCAAAGCGGTACATTTCCTCTATATTAAACCCTTTTTCCTCCAACATGCGAATCCATTCGGTTTTTTTCCAAGCACGATAATGACTGTAATCTCGTTTTTCCTCAATTTTATTATAAAATTGATCTTGATCATCATTCTCCGGAGAAACATTATCATCTAGTAAAAACATTCCACCTGGCTTTAACACTTTGTGAACACTTTCGATAAATTTATTTATATTCGGAAAATGATGCGGAGCAATTCTGCATGTTACAATATCAAAACACTCATGATCAAATGGAAGTTTCTCTGCATCACCCTGAATAAAAGAAACATTTGTACGACCATTGTCTTCAATAAATCCTTTTGCTGCTTTTATCATCTCAGCTGTTAAATCAACTGCAGTTACATGTTTTACATAATGGGCAAAAGCATTCGCTGTATGACCCCCTCCGGTAGCAATGTCAAGTACGTCTTCATTACCAGTAAGATTTGCAATTTCTATAAGCTTTTGAAGATCTTTTCCTTTTTGATGGATTTCACTTGTTACATAGGAATTTGCACTTCTTCCAAATTGCTTTTGAACATTCTTTTTTATATCCATTCCCATCCCTCGTTTCTTTGTTCTATGTTAAGATAACCGAAATAATTAATAAGGAAAATTACAATTTATTAATATTATTTCATAAGTTTTTCTTAATTGTTATAAATTTTCCATTTTACCTCATACTAAAAAAGAGGTGATTAGAGTGGGAATATTTAATACATTGTCAAATTGGAAAACAGAAAGATATGACAGACACGTAGAGAAAATGCATGATTTAGGGAAATGTCCTGATTGTCGTGGTAGAGGGTTCACTCTTCCTTTGAGCGCTTATGCAGTTGCCTATGAATGTCCTAGTTGTAATGGAAGCGGACTTTACGCTGATTGGTCAGAAATGAACGGTTAATTTATTATGTATAATTGGAAAAAGACGCCTAAATCCGTAGGCGTCTTTTCAAAAAAGTTTTGCGGCGAATAACCCGTATGACCACATTCATACGTTTAGCAAACGCTCGGTTTTCGACTTACGCAAATAGCTCATCGCATAATAAGAATAACATAGAATTGAAAGTAAAACAATAATTCTCTAGTTTTTTCACTTCTTTTTTATTATTATTGTTAATATTATTAATTATATTTAATTTTTCAATAATTCTAAGACTAGAGGTTCAATCTATGAAAAGTTTTTTAAATCCCAAAAAGGGGTTAAATCAAACGTGGAGATATATAGTCTCTATACTGATTATTTTAATTTTTATTATCATTGGGACCCTTTGCTATTTTGCGGCATTATATTTTACTAGCAGGCATGCTGAAGAAATGGTAGATTTCGATGAGGTAGTATTTTCCAATCCATTAATAGACCTTTTCGCCAATAATGCTATGACGATTTTTTGGATTGTAGGCTTATGGGTAGCTGCACGCGTTTTACTTAGACGATCGTTGAAAACTTTTATCACTCCTTACCGTACAATTCGTTGGAATCAAATCATATATGGATTTTCCGTTGCCTTTAGTTTATTCGCTTTACAATTAATAATTGATCTCATAATAAATCCAAGTGACTACTATTTTCAGGGCTTCCAATTTTCTAACTTTCTATTTTTAATTATGATTTCACTAATTACGTTCCCTATTCAAACAACTGCTGAGGAATTACTTTTTAGAGGATTTTTACTACAATTTTTTGCTAAAATCACAAAAAATCCAATCCTGTTAAGTTTAATGATTGGTGGGATATTTGGTATTTTGCATTTTAGTAATCCGGAAATGGAAAATGGTGCGTTCTGGATTGGTGTTGACTACATAGCTATCGGTGTTATTTGGACTTATGTTACCATTAGAACCAATAGTTTAGAAGCTACAATTGGGGCACATGCAGCAAATAATATTTTTATAAGTCTATTTATTGCTTCTAACAATTCGGCTGTGGGTCAGCTTCCATCATTATTTTTTACCAATAACAACGAGGCAACTGCGATAACAACCCTTACTTCAATCCTTCCTAACATCCTATTTATGATTGTTATGATTCGTACTTCAAACAAAAAAGGTACTGGACGTTGACTCCAATACCTTTTTTTATTCCACTCTTATCTAAATCTTTTACTTCAATTACCTTTTCCTTATGTTCCCTCACTTCAAAATTTTCATATTTATTTTAGATAATTCAATTACCTTCGTAAACAGAAGTAATAGAAATTTAATAACAATTCTGCATTTTTCTATTTTAAAATAATTAAATATAGAGTGAATTTTATTTATTTTTGTTATTAAAAGGTTTTCAATTGTTTATTTTTACTTTTTATATTATATTTTAATAATAAATAATTTCGTTTTTGTATTAATTGGGGGGTATATATGAAAAAAATTGGATTAGCTTGGCAGATACTTATTGGACTAGTCCTCGGGATTATTATTGGGGCTATTTTTTATGGTAATCCAGGAATCGGAAAGTATTTACAACCGATTGGGGATATTTTCTTACGACTAATTAAAATGATTGTTATTCCAATTGTTATTTCAAGTATTATTGTAGGTGTTTCTAGTGTAGGAAATGGAAAAAACCTCGGTAAACTTGGTGGTAAAACGATTCTTTATTTTGAAATCGTCACAACTATTGCTATTTTAGTTGGGCTTCTTGTTGCGAATGTATTCCAGCCTGGTAAAGGCATTAATATGCATTCAATCCACAAGGTAGACATTGGTTCTTATGTTGACACAGCAAAAAATGTAGAAAGTCATGGATTTGCTGATACGATCGTCAATATTGTTCCAAAAAATATATTTGAAGCATTTATAAACGGCGATATGCTTGCCATCATCTTCTTCTCTGTTCTATTTGGATTAGGTGTTGCAGCAATTGGTGAAAAAGGAAAACCAGTTCTCGCCTTTTTCCAAGGAACAGCAGAAACAATGTTCTATGTTACAAATTTAGTCATGAAATTTGCACCGTTTGGAGTATTTGCACTTATTGGTGTTACCGTTTCCACTTTCGGATTAGAATCATTAATTCCACTAGGAAAACTTGTTATTACTGTTTATTTAACGATGATAGGCTTTATCCTCATTGTATTAGGTGGAATCGCCAAGTTAGTCGGTGTGAATATCTTTCATTTACTGCGACTGCTTAAAGATGAGTTAATTTTAGGATATTCAACAGCAAGTTCAGAGGCTGTTCTGCCGAAGATCATGGAAAAAATGGAGAAATTCGGTTGTCCAAAATCGATCACTTCATTTGTTATTCCTACTGGATATTCCTTTAACCTTGATGGTTCTACATTATATCAAGCATTAGCAGCCATCTTTATTGCTCAAATGTATGGAATTCATCTTTCGTTTACGCAACAATTATCACTTGTCCTAGTTTTAATGGTAACATCAAAAGGAATCGCTGGAGTACCAGGTGTATCCTTTGTTGTTCTTCTTGCTACTTTAGGAACTGTTGGAATTCCTATTGAGGGCTTAGCATTTATTGCTGGTATCGATCGAATTCTTGATATGGCTAGAACTGTCGTAAACGTTGTTGGAAATTCACTAGGTGCGATTGTTATCTCGAAATGGGAAGGACAATTTAAACAAAATAAAGATATACTAAAATCTTAAATAAAAATGGATTCCAATTTAAAATTGGAATCCATTTTACATATCCATTATATTAAGGATAAACTCCGTGTCTAAATTTACTCGAACAGTCATATCATTTCACTTTCATCAAGTATATTATTTTCTTTAGCAACCCAACCGACTTTTCTCTCTTTCATTATCAAATTATAACCACTGCAACTATCATCAATGACGGATATGTGATCTCCTTTTCTTAAATTTATTTGTGAACAAGAAACATCGGTTTTGGCAAAAAATTCACCTAAATCGTTTTGATAAATATATTCATTTTTCACATAAAGTTTCCGTTTGGTATCCACTTGTTTACATAATGTAAAATGATCCCCATCTTCAAGTGGAGCAATTTTATAATGCGGGTAAGTTATAATGCCACTCATTTTTGGATCTGCTATAAAGTCTTCTACCACTTTATAAGTTGGAAATTGATCTGTATATATATATGAAAAGGTATCTTCATCTAATGATTGATTAATAATTAATGCGTTTAATTGTCCTGCTTCCCTCACCATGTTTCCACCATCAATTGCTATAATTTTTTTCGTATGATCAATAATTGGATTATTATTTGTTGTTTCTAATGAATAATTAGCAACTGGCCAATGACCCACAACAACATATTTATTTGAACAATGTGATTTATGTAAGAACGACGGAATAGAGATGGCAGTCTCACGATTGGTATCTTCCCAATTTTGAAGGTCTTCTAGCCCCGCATGTACAAATATATACTTATCTGTCTCAATAGCTGTAGTTAGATTGGTTAACCATTGAATTTCGTTTGAAAAATTCTTAGTTAATAAACCTTTTACCTCTTGGATTGTTGTGTTTTCATTAATTGAATATTCTAGCTGTGAAAGCCATTCATTAAATAATGTATGTTTCCTATTTCGTAAATAATTGATTATTTGTGGATTCTCATTTAATAGCTCATCTATTAATGCCTCGCAATTACCTTCATTTACAAATACATTAGGATGATTGTTTGAAAGTTCCATAACATATTGCAACACACCCTTACTATTGCTCCCTTTTTCACATAAATCACCATTTATGATTAAGTAGTCATCATTACAAAAATTTACTTTTTCTAAAAGTTTTGTGAAAAGGTCTAATTCACCATGAATATCCGAGATAACAATGATTCTTACTTTATTTGGAATTGATAGTCTTTTTATTTTGTCCATGTATATGCCTCTTTTCTTACTTTATTTCTATATTAATGCTAGCTTTCCTTAGCTATTTTAAATATTCGACATATTTTTTTCTTACCCTTTTACCAATTAATATTTAAATAAGAAAAGTCAAGCAAATTACTAATAACCTATTAAAATGAATAGAAAAAAGAAAACACACTAGTCTTCCCTCTATAGGGGAACATATCAATATTGTTAGATTCTTTTTTGTCCAATGTTATTCGTGCACATGATCACCATTTTTGTAATTTTTTCTTCCCGTATACGATCCTTGCGGGCACTTGATTCCCCTTTTTGCACTTTTATCTTCCCGAATATAAAAAAGTTTCATCCATCTCAGATGAATGAAACTTATAAGTTGGTACTATTAACTTAGTTTACCTTCTGCCAATACAATTTGTTGCTGTACTTGTTCGGATGATGTTCCACCAAAACTATTTCTTGCTTCAACAACATGCTTTGGTTGTAAGACGACAAAAATATCTTCTTCAAATAACGGATGGAAAGATTGATATTCTACAAGTGATAAGTCTAGTAAGTACTTTTTATGTTGGATAGCATATAAGACAATTTTTCCGATAATTTCATGTGCTTGACGGAAAGGAAGACCTTTCGTGACAAGATAATCTGCAATATCTGTTGCATTTGAATAATCATTTGTTACAGCTGCATACATTTGTTCTTTATTGACAGTCATCGTCTTAATCATTGGTGCAAGCAAACGTAGTGAACCATTTAATGTTTCGACGGTATCGAGCATTCCTTCCTTATCTTCCTGCATATCTTTATTGTAGGCTAATGGTAATCCTTTTAATACGGTTAATAAACCGATTAAATTACCATATACTCTACCTGTTTTACCACGCAATAATTCCGGTACATCTGGATTTTTCTTTTGCGGCATAATGCTAGATCCCGTGCAAAATGAATCATCTAGTTCAACAAATTGATATTCTTGGCTTGACCATATGACTAATTCTTCGGAAATACGAGAAATATGGGTCATCATAATCGATGCAATGGATAAAAACTCTAATATAAAATCTCGATCGCTAACAGCATCTAAACTATTAGGATAAACGGTAGCGAACCCTAATAATTCTGCACTGCGGTTACGATCAATTGGAAAAGTCGTCCCTGCTAAAGCTCCTGCACCAAGCGGTGACCAATTGATACGTTTCAAACTATCGACCAATCTTTCTTTATCTCTTTCAAACATCCAAAAGTAGGCAAGTAAATGATGGGAAAATAGGATTGGTTGTGCCCTTTGCAAATGTGTATAGCCCGGCATAATCGTTTCGATATTTTCCTTCGCTTGTAGTAACAAGGCATTTTGAACCTGTTTAACTTGCTCAATTAATTCGCTCGTTTGTTTTCGTAAATAGAGATGCATATCTGTTGCAACTTGATCATTTCTGCTTCTTCCAGTATGTAATTTCCCACCTACTGGACCAACTTCTTCAATTAACAATCTTTCAATATTCATGTGAATATCTTCATCTTCTATAGAAAATTGAACTTCTTCTTTCATAATTTTCTGTTCAATGGATTGTAAGCCTTGTTTAATTATTTCAACATCGTCCAATGGGATAATTCCACATTCACCCAGCATTTGTACATGTGCTAAGCTGCCCTCTATATCTTCTAATGCCAGCTTCTGATCAAATGTTATAGAAGCTGTAAACCTTTCTACTAATTCATTTGTTTCTTTTGTAAAACGTCCGCCCCAAAGCTTTGTCATTTGCGTTGCCTCCTGCACGACTCTTCAAATTCTATATTTATGGCTGTTTTCGTAAAGTTTGTTGTTTTTGAGAATGAACCGTTCCTTTCCGCTACAGACACTTGCTTTTTCGCGGTGCTACGATGAGCCTCCTCATCGCTTCGCTCCCCGCGGTGTCTCATCTGTCCAGCTGATCCCGCAGGAGTCAAGTGCCTTCCGCTCCAATCCACTCTGTGCGATAAGTGGAAAGAAACAATATTTTAGAAAAAGCCCTAGTTATTCACTTCTAGTTTCGAATGAATTTCAGAATATACTTTTGTTGGTAATCCCCATAATTTTATGAAGCCAACCGCTGCATTATGGTCGAATGCATCTCCTTTTGAATATGTTGCGAGCTCTTCATTATATAAGCTATATGGTGATTGGCGTCCTGTCACAACATGTGTACCTTTGAAGAGTTTTACACGTACTTTACCTGTTACCGTTTTCTGTGTTTCCTCTATAAACGCATCAATTGCCGGCTTTAACGGAGAATACCATAAGCCTTCGTAAATGATTTTTGCCAATTGTTGTTCTACCGTTAACTTAAATTGTGTTACTTCACGAGGCAATGTTAAAAATTCGAGTTCTTTATGGGCATTAATTAATAATAGGGCAGCAGGATTTTCATATACTTCACGTGATTTGATTCCTACTAAACGGTTTTCGATATGATCAATTCTTCCGATGCCATGTTTGCCAGCGAGTTCATTGAGAGTTTCAATTAATTCAACTAGATTCATAGGTTGATCATTCAATGCAACCGGAACACCTTCCTTAAAGTCTATTTCAATATATTCCGCTTCATTTGGTGTTTTTTCAATTGGATTTGTCCAATCGAATGCTTCTTCTGGTGCCTCGTTCCACGGGTTTTCTAATACTCCCGCTTCGCATGCTCTTCCCCAAATATTTGCATCTATTGAGAATGGATTATCTAAATCAATTGGGATTGGAATTCCGTGTTGTTCCGCATAGGCAATTTCCTCATCGCGAGTCATTCCCCATTCACGTACAGGTGCGACCACTTTTAATAATGGATTCAACGCTTGGATAGAAACTTCAAAACGAACTTGATCATTCCCTTTTCCAGTACATCCATGTGCAACTGCCACAGCACCCTCTTGCTCAGCCACATCCACTAGCAGCTTAGAAATCAACGGTCTACTTAATGCAGAAGATAAAGGATATTTTCCTTCATATAATGTATTTGCCTTTAAGCTTGGTAAAATATAATCTTTTGCCAGCAATTCTTTACCATCTATCATTACCGCTTTAATTGCTCCCACATTAAGAGCTTTTTGGCGAATCGCCTCTAAGTCTTTTCCTTCACCTACATCTATGCCTAATGCAATGACATCATAACCATATTTTTCTTGTAACCATTTAATTGAAACAGATGTATCTAATCCACCTGAATAAGCTAGAACAATTTTTTCTTTTGCCATGTCTATCTCTCCTTTGCATAAATAATTATATACATGTATTTTTATTCATGTCAATCAAAAAAATAGAAATGACTATTCTTTTTGTAAAGTATCTCCCATTAATACTTTTAATATCGCTTTTTGAGCATGAAGTCGATTTTCCGCTTCGTCAAATACAACTGAATGTGGTCCATCAATTATTTTCGCAGCTACTTCTTCTCCTCGATGTGCGGGTAGGCAATGAAGAAAAATAAAATTTTTATTCGCATATTTGCATAAGTTCTCATTTATTTGATATGATTTAAAATCATTTAATCGTTGGTTACTTTCTTTTTCCTGCCCCATGCTTGCAAACACATCTGTGACAACAATATCTGCGTTTTTCATCATTTTGACGGGATTAGAATCAATTTCAATGGTCGATCCCCACTTTTTAGCATCTATGTTTGCCTTATTAACAATATTTTTATTCGGTTCATAACCATCTGGGGTAGCTATCGCAATATTCATCCCAACTTTAGAGGCGCCTTCTATTAATGAATGACACATATTGTTATTTCCGTCTCCGACAAAGCACATTTTTAACCCTGTTAGCTTCCCTTTATGTTCATAAATCGTTAATAAATCAGCCATTACTTGTGTAGGGTGATGCATATTCGTCAAGCCATTTATGACCGGGACTGATGAATGCTGAGCAAAGGTTTCAATCATTTCATGTTCAAATGTTCGAATCATTAATCCGTCTACATATCTAGAAAGTACCTTTGCTGTATCTTCGATAGTTTCTCCTCTGCCAAGTTGAATATCTTTAGAACTGAGAAAAATGGCATGGCCACCAAGTTGCAGCATCCCTACTTCAAATGAAACTCGGGTACGTGTTGAAGCCTTTTCAAATATCATTCCGAGTACCTTACCATTTAAAACGGAACTCGTTACGCCCGACTTTTGCTCTTTTTTTAATTTAACAGCCTCTTTCATAAGGAAAAAAATCTCATCACTTGATAGATCTCCAATAGTCAAAAAATGGTCGCTATTGATTTTCTTTATTTGTTGTTCAAATGGAATAACACCGTGCATTTTCTATCTTCCTTCCCATTATTTATTCACATTGCTGTATTTATAATCATTCAATGATTTCACTGTGACTTGCTTAGTTTCTTTTAAAGGTACAATCGATTTGAAAGTATCTAAAGAAGTGAAAAGTGGAATGTCATGTTTTAGTGCAAGCTCTCTTATAAAGCTTCCTAATTTTTCTTTGTCCCCCCCTTTTGTAGGTAGGATAACGGCACCAGCAAATTTTTCTTTTTCAAATGCATTACTTACCCTTTGTTTTTCTTTCTCAACTGAAACTGCCGTTATCCCATTTTCATTTAAACTTCTTGCCGTCCCTTCAGTTGCATATATTTTGCAGTGAATCGTTTTTATGAATTGTATAAAATCCTCCTTTTCCCGATCATTGATTGAGCAAAAAATAGCATTCCATTCCATGCCATGCTTATTCACCGCTTTATTTAATGCTTCTTCATAAGTATCTCCTATTCCTAGTATTTCCCCAGTTGACTTCATTTCTGGTCCTAATATCGGGTCAACTTCTTGTAACTTCCTAAAAGAAAAGATGGGTGCTTTAATGGATGTAAATTTCGCCTCTGACGCAATTCCAGTTTGTTCTAAAGACTGGCCAAGTTGGACGGATATCCCAATATCAATAATTGGAACACCAGTAATTTTACTTAAAATTGGCACAGTTCTTGAAGCACGTGGATTCACTTCTAAACAATATATTTGATTTTGATGGATGACAAACTGGATGTTAGCGACTCCAATGACTCCAGCTTCTCTACATATTTTTTTTGTATAATAAAGTAAAAGTTGTTTTTCGCTAGTAGACAACGTTTTTGGTGGGTATACACTTATGCTATCCCCGGAATGGACACCGGCTTTTTCAATATGTTCAAATATACCTGGGATAAAGACATCATTCCCATCACTTATACAGTCCAGTTCACATTCCAAACCAGGGAGGTACTGATCAACTACTAACGGCCAGATTCGTTCATCCGCATATGTCAAGGATGACAAATAGTTCTCCAACTCTTCTTCCTTATAAAGAATCGACATGGATTGGCCACCAATCACAAAGGAGGGACGAATTAATACAGGATAGCCTATATGATTTGCAACATTTTTAACCATTTCATTGCTAAAGGCAATTTCTCCTTTAATATGAGGTATGTTCAATTTATTTAGTAGTTGATAAAACTGCTGCCGATCTTCTAATATATCAATCGATTCTAATGAAGTTCCAAAAATTTCAACTCCTGCATTTACAAGTTCAGCTGCTAAATTTATCGCTGTCTGTCCGCCAAATTGAATAAAAACACCATCGGGTTTTTCTTTTTCAATGATATGAAGTACATCTTCAAAGGTAATCGGCTCAAAGTATAATTTATCGGCTACCGAATAGTCTGTACTGACCGTTTCGGGATTATTATTAACAACAATCGTTTCATATCCTTGTTTTTTTAATGCCAAAATTGCATGTACACAACAATAATCAAACTCAATTCCTTGGCTGATACGAATAGGGCCGGATCCAATAATTAAAGCCTTTTTCTTATTAGTTACATCTACTTCATCCATCCCATTCCAAGTTGAATAATAGTACGGAGTTTGAGCCTCAAATTCTCCTGCACAAGTATCGACCAATTTATAGGATGGAACAAGATGATTCTCTTTTCTTTTTTGCTTTATTTGTTGTTCTTCGCACTTCAGAAGTGAACTAATATATTTGTCACTCATATTCATTTTCTTTGCTTTTTCCAATTGTTCAATCGGAATCTCATCAATCGTATATTGGTTCATTGTTTGTTCAAAATTAATCATGCCTTTCAATTTGTTCAAAAACCAATAATCTATTTTTGTAGAATCGTATAGTTCGTTCATCGGTATTCCTTTTCTAATAGCTTTAGCAATGGCAAATAAACGGAGATCTGTTGGTTCATCTATATAATGTTTTAATTGTTCATCCGTACATTGTTCGACATAAGGGTGTGAAAGACCATCCACATTATATTCGATTGAGCGCAATGCTTTATTTAAAGCTCCTTCAAATGTACGGTCAATTGCCATTGTTTCTCCTGTTGCTTTCATTTGCGTCCCTAGTTGTCTATTAGCTTCGGAAAATTTGTCAAATGGAAAACGCGGTAGTTTCACAACAATATAGTCTAGTGCAGGCTCGAATGAAGCATATGTTGTTCCCGTCACTGGATTTATAATCTCATCTAAGTGATAGCCAATTGCACATTTTGTTGCAATTCTGGCAATAGGGTAACCGGTTGCTTTTGAAGCGAGTGCGGATGAACGACTAACCCTAGGGTTGACTTCTATAATATAGTATTGATTGGATTTCGGATCCAAAGCAAATTGGATATTACACCCGCCAATCACTCCCAGTGCACGAATAACTTTTAATGAGGCATTACGAAGAACTTGATATTGTACGTCTGATAGTGTCTGTGATGGTGCAACAACAATTGAATCTCCCGTATGTACTCCGACTGGATCAAAGTTTTCCATATTACATACAATAATACAAGTATCATTAGCATCCCTTACAACCTCATATTCTATTTCTTTCCACCCTTTAATACTTGTTTCTACTAGAACTTGGTTGATTGGACTAAGTGTTAAACCTTTTTGCAAAACAGGAATTAGTTCTTCAAAGCTATTTGCGAATCCACCGCCTGCACCTCCTAATGTATAGGCTGGGCGGATTATAACCGGAAATCCTATCTTTTCAACAAACTTTATGCCCTCTTCTACATGGTGAACAATCATTGATTCAGGAATAGGCTCATTTATTTGAAGCATTAATTCCCTAAATTTTTCACGATCTTCTCCCTTTTGGATTGAATCTACAGATGTACCTAGTAATGTCACATTATATTTTTCAAAAATATTCTTTTCATGAAGTTTAACGGTAATATTTAATCCTGTTTGTCCGCCAAGTGTGCCAATAACACCATCTGGTTTTTCAATTTTAATAATTTCCTCTACTGTTTCCACAGTAATTGGTTCGATATAAATTCTATCTGCAATTTGCTCATCAGTCATGATTGTTGCTGGATTACTGTTTAACAATACAACTTCAATACCTTCTTCTTTTAATGCGAGACAACTTTGCGTCCCTGCATAATCAAATTCAGCTGCTTGCCCAATCACAATTGGACCGGATCCGATAACAAGAACTTTTTTTATATTTTTATTGTAAGGCATACTGCATAACTCCCATTTTTTGTTTAAGTAAATTGATGTATTTTTCAAAGATATATTCAGTATCCATAGGACCGGGATGGGCCTCAGGATGAAACTGTACAGTTATAATTGGTAGCTGGCGATGCTCTAACCCTTCAATCGTTCCATCATTTATATGTTTGAAAGTGACGATAAACTGTTGTTCATCAATCGTTTCATCTATAACAACATATCCATGATTTTGCGAAGTAATAAAAACTTTACCTGTTGTCATATCTTTCACTGGATGATTTCCACCACGATGTCCGAAAAGAAGTTTTTTCGTTTTAGCTCCATATGCTAATGCGATTAATTGGTGGCCCAAACAAATTCCAAGGGTCGGAAATTTTTGCGTGATCACTTTTATTTTTTTCAATTGATTACTCACTGCAATTGGATCTCCAGGTCCATTACTAATCACTATTCCATCCGGATTTAAGCTGTATACTTTCTCTAGTGGAACATCATATGGAACGACTGTTACCTTACAATGGGAATCTAGCAAGTAATGTAATATAGATTTTTTGAAACCAAAATCCATAAGCATAACATGAGGGCCATTGTTTTCATATGTTCGAATTTCTTTAGAAGTTACATGATCAACAAGTTGTGTGTCGTTTAAAAACGTGTTGTGTTTCACTTTTTTTGAGGAAATAATTCCTTTAACCGTTCCTTTTTTCCGAATGGTTTTCACTAATTCTCTCGTATCCACATTCGTTAAACATGGGATATGATGTTTCTGCAATATATTTTCGGCACTATTTGTTAGGGTAAAATGACTTGGCTGACTACAAAATTCACTTGTAATCATTGCCTTCACATGTGGGATATGACTTTCACTATCATTCTCGTTCACTCCATAATTTCCGATTAACGGATAAGTAAACACAACAATTTGGCCTGCATATGACGGATCAGTCATAATCTCTTGGTAACCTGTCATACTCGTGTTAAAAACCACTTCCCCACAAACTTCGGTAGCATTTCCAATAAGTTCCCCTTCAAAGGTTTCTCCTGTTTCGAGAGTTAAATAACCAGATATCATTTATTTCACCCCTCCATTTCATACAAAATTTTGTTAAAGATGTTTATGAACTGATCAACTTCTTCTTTCGTCATTGTTAATGGAGGAAGTAATCTGATTACATTTTGACCAGCCGTTAAGATAAGAACTCCTTCCTTCCGGGCCGCTTCTACAAATTGATTGGCATCACGATCCACAATAATCCCAATCAGTAATCCTTTTCCTTGAATGGCTTTAATAGTTGGATGGGCTTCTTTCAAGTGATTTAATTCATCCCATAAATAGGTAATCAGTTCATTGTTTTTAGAAATTATATTGCTGATTAAAAATTGTACCGTTGCCAATCCTGCTGCAGCTGCTAATGGATTTCCACCGAATGTACTTCCGTGTGTACCCGGTATAAATGCTTTTGCAATTGAACTTTTCGCAAGCATAGCACCTATCGGGAAACCAGATCCTAGCCCTTTTGCTAGTGTAACAATGTCTGGTTCAAAGTCGTATTGTTCATAGGCAAACATCGTTCCTGTCCGCCCCATTCCTGTTTGAACTTCATCAACGATAAGTAAAATATTGTTCTTCTTACAAACCGCTACAAGTTCCTCTACCCATTCTTTATTCGCTGGTATGACGCCGCCTTCACCTTGAACAAGCTCAAGCATAACGGCAATGGGACAAATAGTTTCGATTTTTTTCAGATCTTGCACATGATTATAAGTAAGATAATGAAAACCTGGCATTAATGGGATAAATCCTTTTTGTACCTTTTCTTGCCCAGTAGCCGATAAGGTAGCGAGGGTTCTACCATGAAACGATTGTTTAAAAGTTACAATAACCGGTGATCCATTTTTCTTTAAATTGTGCGCATAAATTCTTGCTAGTTTAATAGCTGCCTCATTAGCTTCTGCACCACTATTACAGAAAAACACTTGATCCAAACAGCTTATTTCCGTTAAAAATGAGGCCAATTTCTCTTGGACATGAATATGATATAAATTTGAACAATGCCATAACATATCTAATTGTTCTTTTAATGCCTTTTTCACTGTATCCGGCACGTGACCAAGGTTGCATGTAGCAATTCCCGAAGTAAAATCTAAGTATTTATCCCCATTCATATCCCAAACATAGCTGCCTTTTCCTTTTTGTAAATGAATAGGCGCTCGTTGATACGTATTCATAACTGGAGTAATTATAGGATCCAAGACACTATTTAACATGTGATTCCCTCCAAAAATTTAGTACCAATCATCTCACCGTTTACTAACTTCAGTAATGCATTGTCATCCATGCCATTAATTATCGAAACTTCTTTCACTCCGGAGCGTAAACATTCAATGGCTGCATTCACTTTAGGAATCATGCCGCCGGTTATCAATTGGTTGGAAATCATGTTTTCAGCCTCTAAGCTTTGTATATGATGAAGGATTTTACCTTCTTTAATTACTCCGGCTACATTCGTTACCATACATAATGATGCATTGATTTCCCTTGCAATAGCAGCTGCAGCGGCATCTCCATTAATATTCCAATGTTGTCCGTTTCGTCCAATAGCAATAGGAGAAATAACTGGAATGACATGTTCATCTAGTAATTTATCTAATAAACGCTTTTTTACAGAAACGACCTCTCCGACAAAGCCAAGTTCATGATGTTCTCCGAATTGTTTTGCCTCTAAGAGCATGCCATCAACGCCACTAAGTCCGATAGACTCCCCACCATTTGCAATAATATTCCGAACAATCGTTTTATTAGATGAACCCGACAAGACCATTTCAACGACCCTTAAAACATCCTTTGAGGTAACGCGGATTCCATTAATAAATCTTGTTTCAATATCCATCTTCTTAAGAAGTTTGGTGATATCCGGTCCCCCACCATGAACAATGATTGGTTTTATCTTTTCACTTTTCATAATGTCAACGATGTTCGAATAAAAAGAACTTGAAATGTTCTCCAGTACACTTCCTCCACATTTAATAACAATATAGGACAATCTTCACCAGCTCCTTCACAAGCTTACGTTCGATAAGATGCATTGATTTTGACGTAGTCGTACGTTAAATCACATCCCCAAGCAACCGCATTTCCACTAGCAGCAGATAAATCCACAAAAATTTGAATCGTTTCATTCTGTTGCAAATAATTTGTTGCCTCTTTTTCAGAAAATGGATAAGGAATTCCGTTTTCCAATAATTTAATGGCTCCTAATGATACATTTACCTGTGAGGTATTCAGTTCTACTCCGCTATATCCAATGGCTGCTACAATTCTCCCCCAATTGGGGTCTTCACCATAAATTGCTGTTTTAACAAGATTTGAACCAACAATTGCTTTCGCAACCTTTTTGGCATCTTGATCCGATTCGGCACCTTCAACCTGTACCTCGATTAATTTTGTTGCTCCTTCCCCATCCTTTGCTATTTGCTTTGCCAATGATTGACAAACCAAATTCAAGCTTTGTTCAAAGACATTCCATTCAGGATGTTGTGGCGTTAATTCCATATTCTCCACTTTGCCATTGGCCAATATTAGAACCATATCATTTGTACTTGTATCACCATCTACCGTTATCATATTAAACGTTTCATTCGTTACATTTTTTAATGCTTGGTGAAGCGCATCCGGTTGAACACATGCATCTGTAGTAATAAACGCCAACATCGTTCCCATTTTAGGATGGATCATTCCTGAACCTTTCGCTGCACCTCCAATCGTCACAACTTTTCCGCTAATTTCAAGTTTTATACATGCATGCTTAGTGAATGTATCAGTGGTTAATATCGCCTGTTCGAATTCGTCTGCATTGTTTTGTTGATAACAATCAGTTATATTTAATATCCCTTTTTCTATTTTCTCCATAGGCAATTGTTCACCAATTATTCCAGTAGAACTCACTGCTATTAATTGTTCCGGTACATCAATTTGTTCTGCAAACATTCCCCTCATACGTAAGGCATTTTGCAAACCTTCTTCACCCGTACATGCATTTGCATTTCCTGAGTTAACAATGACACCTTGTATTTTCCCTCCAGATTTAAGACTATCTTGCGTCACTTTTAATGGTGGAGCTTGAAATAGATTTGATGTGTATACTGCTGCAGCAGTTGCTGGAACCTCTGAGTAAATCCATGCTAAATCTAATCTTTTACGCTTAATCCCACAAAATAACCCACCTGCAAAAAACCCAAGAGGTGATGTAATATTTCCCTCTATTAATCTATCTATGTTTCCATTAAGCACTCCCACTTGCTGAACACTATTCATCCAAAATCCCCCTTTTACGGATATAACGGTACGAGTTCCAAACCTGTTTTTTCATGCCAATCATTCATTACATTCATATTTTGAATCGCTTGACCTGCTGCACCTTTAACGAGATTATCAATGGCCGAAACGATTACTAGACGGTTTGTCCTTTCATCTACCTTTAAACCAATATCACAAAAATTGGACCCAGTTACTTCCTTCGTGGCCGGCCATTCATTTGCTGAACGGATCCGAACAAAATATTCATTTTTATATGTTTCTTTATATAAATCAATCATCTCCTGAGTTCTAATTGATTCCATTAAATCCACATAGATTGTACACATAATCCCTCTTGTCATAGGAACCAAATGGGTAGTGAAGGTTATACGTGTTTCCTCTCCACTTATTACTTTTAAGTTTTGTTCAATTTCCGGAATATGTTGGTGCAGACCAATTTTATATGCTTTCATATTTTCATTTATTTCTGCAAAAAGGTTACCTATAGATGTATTTCTTCCTGCCCCCGAAATTCCTGATTTCCCATCAATAATGATGGATTTTGGGTCAATCCATTTTGCCTTTAATGCAGGGTATAACCCAAGAAGTGTTGCTGTTGGATAACATCCAGGGTTTGCTATTAAATGCCCATTTTTTATTTCCGAACGGAATAACTCGGTTAATCCATATGTAGCGTTTTGTAAATGCTCGTTTTTTGCTTGGGTGTTTTTATACCATTTTTCATAAAGTAGCCCATTCTTCAATCGAAAATCTCCAGACAAATCGATACATTTAATCTCCCTTTCCAGAAATAGTGGGATAATTTCCTTTGACACGCCGGATGGAGTTGCAAAGAAAAGTAAATCTACATTACGAGCAATTCCTTCAATGTCAATTTTCTCAAGGGTCATCTCATATACATTGTTTAAATGGGGATATTGCTCAGTCAGTTTACAACCTTGGGTTGAATGTGAGATGGTTTTTTCAACACTTACGCAGGGATGTTGTTTTAATAATCGAAGTAGTTCGACACCTCCATAACCATTAGCACCTATAATTCCAACTTTCACCATAATCACCTCCATTAATTTTGAATTATTATAACAATTGATGTATAACTATACAACACTTTTCAAAAAAATAATTACATTATCCTATAAAATAATAAATATTTTAACAAACATGTATAACAAGTGAATAAAAATACATCAATCCGCATAATGCATTGGCGCAAAATTAAATTAAAAACCCCCTTAAGTTGGATTATTTGTCCAACTTAAGGGGGCCATTTTTACCTAAATGGGTTTTCCTTCGGCTTTGATATAAAATAACCTTGCCCAATATAACATTCCATGTTTCTTATATATTGTAATTCTTCCTTTGTTTCAATTCCTACCACAATTACATCCATTTGTAATTTTTTTGTGATGGATATTATGCTTTGAACAATTGTTGCATTCTTATTATTCATAGAAATGTTCTTTACTAATGTTCGATCGATTTTAAGTACGTCGATTGGAATTTTCCCTAAATAATTTAAAGAAGAGTATCCTGTGCCAAAATTATCAATGGCTATTCTAACCCCTAATGATTTTAATGACTCTATTATCTCGATCACTTTTTCATGATTGGTCATTGCTATCTTCTCAGTTATTTCAAGTTCTAAATAAGTAGGATTTAGTTGTGTTTCATCTAAAATTCTAGATACATTGTAAACAAAGTCCCCTTCTAAAAATTGTTTCATTGATATATTAACAGCAATTTTTATTGGACCTCGACCTTCCATATGCCATTCGTTACATTGCTTACAAGCAGTCCGTAACACCCATTCACCAATCTGATTAATTAGGCCCACTTCTTCTGCAACTGGAATAAACTCACTTGGTGGAATCATCTCAAATTCTTCGCTATTCCACCTTAATAAAGCTTCTACACCAATAACAACATTATTTTTTAAATCTAATTGTGGCTGATACACTAATTTAAATTCTTCATTATCAATAGCTTTCCTCAAACCTTTTTCAATCATCATTTTACGATAGAACGTTTCTTTCATATCTGATTGAAATAATTTGTAACCATTTTTCCCTTTTTCCTTTACGAAATACATAGCGGTATCCGCATTTTTCATTAATGTTTCAGCATCTTCGCCATCTTCCGGAAAAATACTGATACCTATACTTGGTGTGATAAAAAGGGAATTTCCCTTAATCGTTAGTGGCTCCTTAAATTTTTTAAGAATCTTCATCGCAAAAAGCTCGGCTTCAATTGCACGGCTATTCGGTAAAATGATTGTAAACTCATCTCCACCAATTCGATATACTAAAAAGTCTTTGTTCTCTTCACTGCATGTTTCTAGTTGGTAGGCAACTAATGAAAGCAACGTATCTCCCGTCGCATGACTCAATGTATCATTTACATATTTGAAACGATCTAAATCAAGAAAAAATACCGCCAGATGCTTGTTGTGATTCTTTGCGTTTTGTGTAAATTCAATTAAGTCTATATTAAACTTGCGACGATTCGGTAAACCAGTTAATGTATCGTGGAAAGCTAAGTATTTCATTTCTTCTTCTTGTTTTTTTCTTTCAGTTATATCTGTGGAAACACCAAGAATAATTTCTTCATTATATGTTTTAATTGGAATTTTTACTGATTGCAACCATATTTTATTTCCGTTTTTATTTAAGGTAATTTCTTCGGGAACAGAGTGTTCATTCATTTCATTAATTTCGTACAATTTTTGTTCTTCTTTCTCATCATAGAGGATTTCTACTGAATGACCTTCCAATTCATTCGGTACCTTTCCGTATAAATGAGCAAAGGCCTTATTTACAAGTGTAAATTCTTTATTTTTGTTTATTGCATAAATCAAACTAGGATTCATGTCGATCGTTGTTCGCAAAAACTCTTGGTGTTTTTTTATTTCATCATTCATACTTTTTATTTTCTTTTGATGAATTCTTATAATTGTAATAAAAATAGAGGTGGCAAAAACAATAACTGCTAAACTGCTCCCCAATAATTTACTTTGTGGAAAGATATTCAGAAAGCCAATCGAATAGCCTAAAGCAGTTGCAATCAAAAATTGTCTTGTATAAGATTTCATTTGTCTATCCGTAATTTGTGCCGATAGAAAAAAACAAATAATTAAACAAATAAACATGATGATAAGCATGGATAAATAGAAACCACTGCCTTTTCCTCCAATTGGAAACAGGAAGTTTGACCCATCTATCCCATTCTTCATGACAAGCTTATTCACACCATAAGGACTCATACCGATTAAAAAGACGATTAATCCCCAAGCAGACAATAGAATAACTGTATACCTACTTACAATGAACCTCCACCAACTTTTATTGAAATTTGGAGAGAGATCGGTAAACAAAAGATAACATATATACATTAAATTAGGGGCTAAAAATATCGATCCCCATCTAAATAGCCTAAAAAGAAATTCTATTGTATGTATGTCTAATATTTTATGTGCATAAAGCACTGCAACACTTAACTGCCATAAAATAATATTAATAAGAAACAAAAATAAGGTAATTGAAATTCTAGAGCGTTCCAAAATAAATAAGCCCAAAATCCCAATTATCAAAGGAAAACAAGCAAATAAAGTCATCATTATGTACATTCAATTATCACACCTATTAATGATAACGAGAGATAAGTACACACGTATTATTCCCTCCATTACCATGTGTTGTTATCGCAACATGTTTAATTTCTTGATATTGCGTTTCAAAAACAATCGGCAAATCCTGATAACCATCTGCCTGCGTTTTAATTGTTGGTGGAATAAATCCATATTCCATCGAAATAAGAGAAGATATAATCTGGATAGCGCCTGATGCTCCAAATGGATGTCCAATCATCCCTTTGATACTAGTGATAGGCACATTAGAGCCAAATAATGATTGATGGACTTTATATTCAACTGTATCATTATTTTTCAAACCAAGTGCCTGGCTGTTAATATAAGTCGGAATATAGTCACCAATTGATCTTTTTAACGCTTTCGCCATTCCTTGACCGGATACATCCATTTGGTACATTGGCAATGAGTCATTATTAGCATACCCATTCGTAATGGTTCCTAGAATGTTGGCTTTTCTTGATTTCGCTTCATTTTCACGTTCTAATATAAGAATACCTGCACCTTCCGCCAGTACAAAGCCTTTATGTTTTAATGAAAACGGAACTCCTGTGTTTCGGATATCCTCATCTAATTGTATCGACTTAAGTTTCAAAAAACCTAATGATATCCAATCTCCTAAGCAGGCATCTGAACCGCCAACAACGCAAACATCGGCTTGTCCTGTTTCTAACAGAAGCTTTCCAAGTAATATCGCATCGGAACTGGCTGCACATCCAGTAGTAATTGTATAAGATTGATCTTTCACACCAATATGTGATGCAACTGATGATGATAATGTATGTGGATCTCCTAATGAAACACTTTCAATCGGAAAGGTCTCGTATTCTTTAAAGTTTTCGGAGTTTCTTTCTAATTCTCTTAAACCACCGGCAGAAGTACCTAAAATAACAGCTACTCTCTGATCCTTAGCGAAAATGATTTGTGCCATTTCTATTGCGTCATCGGATGCGGCCATAGCCAATCTACTTAATCTTGGATATCTTTTGTATGTTTTTCCACTTATTATATGAAAATCATCAGGAATAACTCCCGCAACCATTTGATGAATTCCATTTTTACCTTTTGTTTGTATAATCTCATGTGTACAGATCCCATTTTCCAAAACTGATTTAAATTGAGTTTTAGTCAACGCTCCGGGAATTTTCACGCCAAAACCTGTCACTACAATCTTTTCCATAAATTTCTTCCTTTTACTAAAAATACTCAACACTTTATTATATTTATAGATTAATAGTAAGTCAAACCAAAAGAAAAATATGTAAGTTAATTATAACTTTTCACAAAAAGTAAACTAGGAATGGGATATTTTTAAGTCTATTTTACTCCAAATCTATTTAAATATGCTATAGTAGCGATTTACTATTTTTTGGATTATACATTAACAGGTAAGTTGAAACAGTTGCAATAAAAGATATCCCGCAATAATTTTGTTCAATTGTGACAATTTTGTTTCTCATTATTTTATCATCTTTTTTTCATGCAGTTTTATTGTTTTTCCTTTAAGATAATATTACTAGGCCATCCTAGTTTCACCTCTTTATATAGATCTTGGATTGTCTCAAAATTCCCTCCACTTTAATTATGAGACAATCTTTTTTTTGAATCCTTTCGTACCCGATGATCCATTTATTAGTTGTTTTACTTATTTCTCATCTGATAAAAATTTTGTGACAATTTTGTTTCTCATTAAATTATAATCTAGCTTTCATTTGGATTTAGGATTTATCTATTACTATATAATCAGTTGCAACAAACATTGCAGCACAAACCTTTTTAAAACTAGGCCCCCCCAAATAGTCTAGTTAAACCCCTTTTATTTTTCGGCCATTATGGCCGATTTTTTTTATATTGGTTCCTTACTATTTCTTGCTTTTTTTACGAAATATTCTGATCATATATTGTATAATAATTATAGAATCAATAAGTAACAGTATAACAGGAGGTACATATGAAACTAATTGATATTTCAAAACCATTAACGAACTCTATTGCAGTATGGCCAGGAGATACTCCATTTTCATATGAAGTAGAAGTAACGAAAAAGCAAAGCGGCTCCGTAAATATTGGCAAGGTTACAATGAGTACTCACACTGGAACCCATATAGATGCACCCTTTCATTTTGATGATAAAGGGAAAAAAGTAAAGGATCTTAATCTATCCATTTACATCGGACCAGCAAGAGTGATTGATGTTTCTGAGTTTACTAATATAGGTGCAGAAGAACTTCAAGGATTTGATTTAGGGAATGAATCAAGACTATTATTGAAAACGGATTCATCTACAAATCCCGAAGTTTTTCCAACTAGTATTCCTTGTTTACAATCTAATATTGGTCCATTTTTAAAGGAAAAAGGGATTGAACTAATTGGAGTTGATGTTCCCTCCGTTGATCCACTTGACAGTAAGTCTTTAGATACCCATCATGCCTTGTTCAATAATGGAGTTCATATTCTAGAAAATATTGATCTTAAAGACGTGGAACCCGGACATTATGAATTGATAGCTCTGCCTTTATCTATTCAAGAAGCAGACGGCAGCCCAGTACGTGCAATTCTAAGAGCAACTGAAGGAGAGTGTAGTTAATGTCAAAAGAAAATGAAATTTATACCGATTTTATTAATCGTATGACTTACGGTGAATACCTCCACCTGGATACTCTTTTAACAAGTCAAAAAAGATTATCTGATCATCATGATGAAATGCTGTTCATTATCATCCATCATGTAAGTGAACTTTGGATGAAGCTTATTTTACATGAACTTCAAGCAGCGATTGATTCCATTTCTAATGGGGATTTATCCCCGGCTTTTAAAATGTTATCACGTGTTTCTAAAATACAAACCCAAATTATCCATGCATGGGATGTGCTTGCAACCTTAACACCTGCAGAATATATGGAGTTTCGTGATAAATTAGGTCAGGCATCCGGTTTTCAATCGTACCAAAATCGATTAATCGAATTTGCATTAGGTTATAAAACCCGCCATATACTAGAAATCTACAAAAAGGACAGCGACTTGCATAAACAGTTACAATTAGCCTTGCAAGCTCCAAGTTTATATGATGTCTCGATTCAAGCATTGGCGGCAAATGGTTTACATATTCATTCGGATTTATTAACGAGAGATTTTTCACGAGCATATAAAGCAGATTCGAGCGTTGAAAACGCCTGGCTTGAGGTATATAAAAATGTTGATAAATATTGGGATTTATATGAACTTGCCGAAAAACTTGTTGATATTGAAGATTCGTTTCAGCAATGGCGCTTTCGGCATATGAAAACGGTAGAACGAATCATTGGTCATAAAAAAGGTACCGGAGGCTCTGCTGGTGTTACTTACCTAAAAAAAGTACTTGACCACCGTTTTTTTCCTGAATTATGGGATATCCGTACAAAGCTATAGATTAAACATCTGTAAACTCTTTCAAGCTTCTAAACATATAATAAAGGAATGCAGAAATTGAAGGAGTGAAAAGTATTGTCCTATTCATATCAAGATGCCCTTGCTTACTACGGAGTCGGGGGAGCACATCCGGGAGGGTTATCCTTAACAAAACAAATCTTTCATAATGAAAATATTACCCCTACTACAAAAATTTTAGATGCAGGATGTGGCACAGGGCAAACCTCTGCCTATCTTGCAGAAATATATAAATGTGATGTCACAGCCTTAGACATTCATCCAGTTATGATTGAAAAGGCAAAGAAACGATTTAAAGAGAGACATCTCTCAATTAAGACTTTACAATGCAGTGTCGAAAACATCCCTGTTTCGGATGAAACCTATGATTATATTATTTCAGAATCTGTAACGGTTTTTACAAATATAAAAAAAACATTGACGGAATACTTTAGAGTATTAAAAAAAGGGGGCATTTTAATTAATATTGATATGACAGCCCAGGTACCATTACATTCATCAGATTTATTAATGATCTCTAATGTATATGGAATCCCCCATGTCCCGATTGAGAGTCAATGGATATCTCTACTTCGTGAAGTTGGCTATCGAAGGGTCAATGTACTGCATTCGGATTCTCTTTCTTCACATATCAATAAAAACCTAGAACAACCCGAATTTCATATATCTCCTTCAATCGACCCTAAGTTAATGAAAATCCTCCAAAATCATCAGAATGTCACAACACAATTAGCGACTAAAATTGGATACCGAATTTTCAAATCAATTCGATAAACTCTATAATAATGGCTGACAAGATCAGTCATTTTTATTTTGATCTGTTATCAGAAAATAAATACTTTAGTGAATTTTAACATTAGTTGTATTACAATGGAAATTGATAATGTATATTCTACTATTTTGCAATAAAGTAATGGATTATTTTAGGGGGACTTTATGATTATTTTTAGAAAACTACTATCACACTTGTTGATTTGGCTTATTACTTTTTTTCTTTTAGTTGTTTTAATGCTGCTGCCACGAGATGTTGATTATAATCTTGGTGAAGCGGGAAACCTCATTGATGCACATTATGTTTATTCCTTTGATAAGCATGTTACATTAATTAAGGATTTCTATCATTATGTTACACATACTCCCGGATTAGGCATATATCGTGATAATATAACAAACTTTGAGCATATTACAAAAAATATAAAAAAGAGTATGATTGTCATTATACCTGCCCTAATCATTTCATTATTTGCAGGAATAGCAAAAGGAATCTTTGATTATTGGACAAAGGATCGCAAAATAAACTTTATTGGAAAAGGCACAACGTGGCTATTTCTTTCAATCCCGGACCTATTTATCATTATCATCATCCAACTTGGAATACTCGCCTTACATGAGGCAGGATGGATTCCACATATATCTATCTATGGATCAGATTCCATCGATAACTATTTAATTTGTATTCTCTTTTTAAGTATTTATCCATTCTATTATGTTGCCAATATTACATATACAAGTATTAAGGAAGAAGAAGGTAACGATTATATTCGCACAGCTAAATCGAAAGGTATTAGTTCTTTCACGATTCTATATAAACATATTCTTAAAAATAGTTTACCTACTATATTAAGTCATACGAATACAATTACACTATATGTATTATCCAATTTGTTTATCGTTGAAAGACTTACTGATTTCAAAGGGGCCGCCTATTATTTTTGGTCCAGTATCTCGTATACTCCGGTATTTTCAGCAGGACAACAATTTACTTTTATGCCAGTTGATACTGTCGGCTTCATTTTTTATTTTACATTAATTATCTTTTTTGCAAATACGATTAGTAATATTCTAAAGTCCGTCGTTACACCTACTAGAAAGGTAGGTGGATATTAATGAACAAGAATTGGTCATTAATCATTGGAACCACCATCTTTAGCATAATTATTTTATTGGGTATTACAGCACCCTATTTACCTATCGTAGATGCAAATTTAACCGAGCATTTACTTGGTAAGGATAGTGATGGTAAACCTATTACACCCGCGTTTGCCCCTTCCAAGGAATTTCCATTAGGTTCTAATTTCAAGGGTGTTGACATACTAAGTCTTCTATTAATAGGAACGAAAGAAACAATGATTGTTATTTTTTCGATTGCGTTGTTAAGATATATGCTTGCACTCCCATTAGGAATAGGTGCCTTTTATTTTCGAGCCATTCGAGGAATATTGGCCTGTTGGAATCAATTATTTTCTTATTTACCCCCTATCTTTTTTGTTGGCATGATGGTGGGTATTCCGTTTATTTTATTTTCAAAATTTCATGCTTTTTGGATGATACTAATTATTTCAATTATCGAAGTAGGGCGTGTTGCTGATATTCTCTTGAACAATATGAAATCCACAAATGAAAAACCATTTGTTGAATCTGGAATTGTATCAGGATGTACGAGGATTACTCTGTTTAGAAAATATTTATGGCCGCATCTTCTCCCACAAGTTATGACGAATTTTGTTAATGACTTAGGCAGGATATTATTCTTAATTGCCCAACTTGGCATTGTCTACGTGTTTATCGATCATGAATTTTTCAGCACGCTTAATCGAGGATCATATGAAGTAAGTAATACGTCTAATTCGTGGCCAACTTTACTTGCGGATATACTTCAAAATATTTGGGGTAAAACATGGATACCTTTTTCTGCAATAACAATCATTACGATTACGCTATTGTCTTTACATCTTATTGCAAATGGGTTAGAAAGATATTTTCAAAAGAAAATTAATAAATCAGAAGGTGTAGGTGTATAATCTTAAACCCACATCACATGCGAATCCCCCTTTTACATAAAAGCGGGATTCGCAGTTTTTATACATGTTGTTTTTTAAACCATTTTCTTATAAAGAGTAAGTTCATTATTATAGAGGCAATTGTAATTAGGATAAAAATTAATCCAATAATAAAATACCCTATTTTGAAGGCAATAATCGAAAAGGTGGCAATTGCTAATAGAATAATCCACCCAAATAGGATTGTTGCGACATAATAACTTTTTTCCATGCGTATCACCACCACGTTCACAATAGGTTGTTTTGTTGTATGCTATCAAAAAAGCGATGTAACGGATTGTTTCTGCTTTTTTGGTTTAAATAGTGAAAGAACAAGCCAATTAATTGTGTTTATTATCGACATTGATAGTACATAGTAAACAATTCCGGGAATAAGTTTAAATAATATATCCCAATTGATTGCTATCCACCATATTAACCCAATAATATGTATTGAAAAATTAATGATCGTCGCTTCAATTAATGGTTTTTTATAAATTTCAAATTTCCTCAACCGAAACATACTCCAAACGATTGATCCAATGAAAGCTAATCCTACAAAACAAAAATAAATTATCACATTATCCTACCTCCCCTTACAATATATGAAGGGGAGAAAAGATAATGCCTTAAACCCTGGTGCCATCTAGTTTACAAAATGAAATTCTGTTTTACTGCCACTTTGACTGGAGTATACTTCAAGACGTGCATCGATACGTTCTTTTAATTCCGGAACATGAGAAATTATTCCTACCAGTCTTCCGCTATTTTGTATATCCAATAATGATTCAATTGCTTGGTCTAATGATTCTGGATCAAGGGTTCCAAAACCTTCGTCTATAAACATCGTTTCAAGTGAAACACCGCCAGAATGTTGTTGTACAATATCAGCAAGTCCTAACGAAAGTGCTAAAGATGCCTTAAAGCTTTCCCCTCCGGAAAGTGTCTTCACATGGCGTTCTTGTCCTGTATATTGGTCAAAAACCAATAACTCCAAGCCACTTTGTACATTTCCTTTAGATCGATCTGTTTTTCTTAGTAAGTAGTATCGTCCACTTGTCATCCTTGTTAACCTTATATTAGCAACTTGTAAAATATCATCTAGAAATGCTGCAAGGACATATCGTTCAAATGTGATCCGATACGTGTTTTGGCCTTTTGAAATATCAGATAGATGACCAATTACCTTGTATTTTTCTTCAGACGCTTTAATTGCAAGATTAATCTTTTCCACCTTTTTCGCTATTTCTTCATTATGATGGATTTTCATTTGTACATTTGAATGTGCGGAAGATAAGTTCAGCAAATCATTTTCTAATTCGATAAATTGTTGCTTTAATTTCTCGATTTGCGGCTTATCAACATTTTTGAGAAGTTCAAATATTTCTTGATAACGATCCGAAACTGAGCGATACTCTTCTCGATAATTTTGAATCTGTTGTTCAAGTTGTTTGATTGTGTTTATCTCTCTTTTTGCTTTTGCGAATTGTTGGTATCCGTCAAACCCTTCCGCACTCAGCATATCGATAAATTTGTTTCTTTCTGTATTCAATGTTGCTTCAGACTTTGTTACTAAGTCTACTAATTTCTCATACGAAGCTCGATTTCCTGAAAGCTGTTCTTTTAATTGCTGTACGTACAGTTTTGCGTTTTCGAAATCTTTTTCTAGTTGATCTTTTTGGATTGTTATACGTTTAACTTTCTTTTCATACACATCTATTGTTCGAATATCATCTGGAATATTTTTTAAAGAATTTTGTATGGATGTATTTAACTCTGTATATTGTTTAGCAATTGCTTTTTCATTTTGCAAATAAGTTTCTTCATTTTTTCTTTCTTGTTTTAGTCTCTCTTCAAGAAGTGTAATCTCTTTTTCAATTTGACTAAATTGTGAAATTTTCTTTTTATGCTCGTTTATTAACTGATTTTTTTCCAATTGTTTTTCTTCGTATAATCTTAACAATTGTACTGCATTTTCAAAAGATGCTTCCGGAAGAATAGCGATAATTTCTTCTTTTTGTTCTTCAATCAATTCATTTAAATGTGTAAGGCTCGATTTTACTGTTAACCTGCCTGTTTCACTCTCTCTATATTCGCTCTCTAACTTTTCTACTTCTAATTTAGCGCTTTTCAAATCTTTTTCCGTAGGCATCTCATCGTGAATAATTGATCGATTCGGATGATGGGTAGATCCACAAACCGGACAAGGGTCACCTTCTATTAATCTTTGTGCCAATAAACTTGCTTGACCTATCTGCCACTTACGTTCTATAGAGGTAAGCGTATTTTTAGCATCCTCCAGCCTTACCTTTGCATGTTCATACAACTTTGTTTTTTCCTCTAAATCACGCTTTATTTTCGCTTCCTTCTCCATATGAGATGCGATCTTTCGTAACTTGTGAATAGTGTTTGTTAATTGATCTAACTCTTTTTCATTTTTCAATATAAGCAATTTCAATTCTTCCACCAATTTTTGTTTATTTCTTTTCTCGCTAATATTTACCTCGATTTGCTCAATTTGTGTTTTTGTTTGTTCAATTTTCACCTCAATGATTTTATACTCATTTTTAAGTGTGTTGAGTTCTAGTTGTCGATGTGCAAAAGAATATACTTCATCTTTTAAATTTGTTATTCTAATAAGTTCATCCGCTATTTGATTACGCATATTGGATTTTTTTTCTTCTTTGCTTAATCTATTTTCAGCTTGTTCTAATAATGCTACTGTTTGTTCTAGCTGAATCTTTGAACGTTGAAAATCTGCTTTATACGTATCATATTCTTTTTTAATACGATGACATAATTGATCTTGCTGTTCTAATCTTGATGCTTTATATGCCTGCTCAATTTCCACTTTCATTAGATCGTAATATTCTTTTTTAGACTCCAATACATCCTTTTCTTTTTTGAGACGATCGCGAATATCAAATTGTTTTAAAATAGTTTCCGCTTCATCGACTTTTTTCTTCGAGTCATCACGCTCTATCTTTTTTTGTTCAGTTTTTAATTGAAGTTCGATAGCCATTTGCTGCATTCTCTTGATTTCATCATTCAACATTGGAATTACTTTCAAGTCATTAATTTTGTCTTCATCAATGCCCTGCTGCAGCTCATCATTTTCAATTAGATAAATTGATTTCAATGCCATCGTTCGTTCTTCTATCTTTGCTTGTACATAATTTTTTAATGTAGTAGCTTCTTCTTTCAATTGTTCTTCGATTCGTTTAAAAAACTCTGTATGGAAGAGCCTTTGTAGAATCTGTTCTTTATCCTTACTTTCGGAAGTTAATAATTTTCGGAACTCTCCTTGTGGGATCATGAGGATTTGACGGAATTGATTAGCATCTAACTGAATAATTTCTTTAATTTTTTCATCCGTATCACGTACATTTGCTGCTAGAATTTGCTTTTCTCCTTCTTCATTGATTAAGTAAAGTTCCGCCTTAGCACCTACTGTTGTATAGCCATCTCCACGGCTTTTTCGCTTTTCTTGCTGTGGGGAACGAGAAATAAAGTAGGTTTTATTTCTAAGAGAAAAAAGCAAGGAAACTTCCGTTGGCAGTTCATCCTTAGCAAATTGGCTCCTTAGCTCATTGCCAATGCGGTCCTCTCCACTTGCTTTGCCATATATAGCAAAACTAATACCATCAAAAATGGTCGTTTTTCCAGAGCCCGTCTTACCGGAAATCACAAACATCGTTCGATTGCCTAGCTCTGTAAAATCAATCACTTCTTTTTCTGCATAGGGACCAAATGCTTGCATTATTAATTTTAATGGCTTCATAGGTTACGAGACTCCCCTTTCATCCGATCAATGATAGCTATCATCAAATCCCTTTTTTCTTGATTGAATTCTGATGTTGTCATTTCTTTATAAAACTCTTCAAATAAACTAAGTTCCGATTTTGATTGTCTTGTTACAGTACTGATAGACAATTTTTCTTTTACATCTATTTGGTCGATCTTTTTCTCTAAATGGAGTACATTCGGATACACTTGTCTTAACTTGTTAATTGGATCTAAAATAGCACCCTCATCATGAAGCACTATTTTCAAGTAATCATCTACCTTTTGATTTTGATAAAATGAAGGATCTAATAATTCATCAAGATATCCCGATAGTTCCCTCATATCCTGCCGTGGTGTAAGTATTCTTTCATCTACTGTAAGTTTACCGTTAGCATCTATTGTGACGATTGATACCGATTTCCTTTGTTTCGATTCTGAAAAGGAATACTTTAATAAGGAGCCGGAATATTTAATCGTATCATTCTTAATCGCATCCGGACTATGCAAATGTCCAAGTGCCGTATACGTAAATGGAGTAAAACAATCGACTGGTACACATCCTGTGCCACCAACAGATAAAATTCGTTCGGAATCACTTGTCGTACCACCGGCAACGAATGCATGTCCAATTAAAACATTTGGTTCATTCGGGTCTATAGTCTTTTCTATTTGTCCGACTATAGATTTCATTGCATCCTCGTGAGAATGAATAGATGAATCATCTAGTAATTGTCGTACAATACCTGGTTCTGCATACGGAACGAGATAAAAATTGACTCCATTTAAATAGATTGGTTTAAATACATTTGACAATTTACCTTCCATATAAAAATGACTTTGACGATACCATGTTGAACCAAAGGACAATCTTTCTGCACTATCATGATTACCAGAGATCGCTAAAATAGGTGTTTTTAGTTCTACATTAATTTTATATAGTATTTCATCTAATAGACTTACAGCATCTGTAGGAGGGACGGAACGATCATATAAATCACCTGCAATTACCACCGCATCAGGCTTTTCCTCTTCTACTAATTTAACAAATTGCTCAAGTACAATCCGTTGTTCGTCTGTCATATATATTCCATGTACAAGCTTTCCTAAATGCCAGTCAGCTGTATGAATAAATTTCATTCCAATCACCTCAGGTGCTTTTTATCATTCTGCTTATTATTATATCAAAATGAAGTATTTTAATAGAAGGGAAATAATGAATAAAGGAATTGTGAAATGGATTAAAAAAAGCAAGACCCTGCATAAAAAAGCAGAGTATTACTTTTTGTATCATTTATTAAATCCTTTAGATTTAACATGTATTTTATTGAGAAGAGTTATATATTCAGCAAACATTTTGCTATTACACGGCTCATTTTGCATAATTCCTAAAATGATTTGTGCTTCTGCTTGAAGCACTTGTAGACTTTTACAGTGATCGATTCGTTTTTGGAAATTTAATTGATCCATTCAATCACCCTCCAATCCACAGATTATGGATTTACCTTAGAATATGAAAATCATATGATAAAAACATAGGTAAAAGGACCTAATCACCGCACGAAATTTTCACTTGAAGTATTTTATTTTATTTTCCTACAATCATTCCTTTTATTTTACTTGTGATACCATTTCCAAATTGTCTATAATAGATAAAGATATGCTTTAAATAGATTGAGGTGAAGCACATGCTAAATGGCTGGTTTTTATGGTTTATTTTGTTTTGGGTAGTCATATTAATTAGTTTATTTGCAATTGGTGGTTTTTTTATGTTTCGAAAGTTTCTAAAGAGACTTCCAAAGGAAGATGGGAAATCGATATTGGATTGGGAAGAACATTACGTAAATCAAACACGTAGTCTTTGGACGCCAGATCAAAAGGAATTATTAGAGGAATTGGTGAGTCCTGTGCCGGAATTATTTAGGGATGTAGCAAGACAGAAAATCGCTGGAAAAATTGGTGAAGTTGCTCTTGAGGATCATGCTAAACAAATAAACCGGGAACATGTAATTAGAGGATATATATTAGCTACTCCAAAGAGAGATCATAAATTTTTAAGAAAAAAACTGCGTCAAATGGAAATAGATGAAACACCTTATGAACATTTGTTTCAATAGGAAATAAAATCGCCGCTTTTATAGCGGTTTATTTTTTGATGGCAATTTTTTAAATATTCGATATCATTTAACCGATTTTGAACTGATTAAACCTTGAATAGTTTGTATTTTCAAAACAAATTGTATATTTTTCTTGCAAGTTATGTTAATATTTCCAATAGATACAGATAAAGGGGGTATTTTCATGCGAAATGAGAGTCAGAAATTTACTATACTTCTATCAACCGGAATTATTTTCATTTTGGCATCAATGTTTTTCCCACTATTTCTTGGAAGTATCATTCGAGATACTTTTTTCAAACCAAGAGGTGCATTTGGCTATAGCTCCGATACGATTTCCTTTTTTCTACAAGCCGGTTCGTTTATCATAATAGGAATCATGTTTATCTTATTAGCAATTGATGCCATAAAAGTTAAGATTCGCGTTATTATTTCTACCACTCTATTTATTATCGCCGCAATTATCGCTGTCTACAGTACTGATAATTATTATTATGGAACGGAAAAAGGCTTTTACTATAATGATTTAACGAGTATAGGAACAAAAGAAATCCAATGGGAAAACGTATCGGAAGTTGAACAAGTGTATAAGAAGGTAGATGGAAATTTGGAGGAATCCAAATTGATCTTTAAGCGAAAAGACGGACAAAAAGTTGAAGTAAATTATTATACGAATCTATATCATCAGCGTAATACAATAGTTAGTTATGTTGAAAACTATGGTGGGAAGTCCGTTATTACAGAACTAGAGGAAGATTCTGAAGAATAAACAAAAAAAGCGAAACTAATTGTTTCGCTTTTTTCTTTGTCTTTATCTTATATCCCTTTTATTTGCACATCATTGTTAAGTGTTTCAAGCAGTTTACGATATTGAACATACATCGCTAAACGCCAAGGAACAATCATCCCAAACGCTAATAAATAAAACATGCCACTAAGTTGACCAACATCAATTTCGGAACTTAAAATAAGCTTTGCTACTAGCCTGATTAAAAGAAGGCCGATTAAAATAAAGCCAAATGCTTTCGATCTTTTTAAATATATATCATTTTCTCGAATTTCAAACCTAGATGTTTTCACTAAAACGATTGAAAATAGCATTCCTACCAAAACCGCTTCAAATATTTCGGATAAGGTAACTCGAAAAAATGGTTCAATAAACATTAGCATACCCGTACTCATAAAAATAGGAGGTAATATTATTTTCTTTGCTGATGCTGGTTTATGTGAAGCTTTCATCCGGACAAATATAACAACTAATCCCATGCACAAGGCAAAAATAGATGAAACAATTATTTCGAGCATATACGATCAACCTCTTTTACTTTGATGTTTAAACAAGCTTGTAAATGCCTTATCTATTATAACGGATTTCTTTCAAAAACGAAATCAAATAAAAGAAGGATATCTCACTAAATATGATTCGTTCACATAAGAGACACCTTCGTTTATTTACTTAATCATAGCTTTATTTTAGAACACGATCGATTGCTTCGTTCACACGAATTTCATTGAACGGCTTAACGATATAGTCCTTTGCTCCCGCATCAATTGCATTCATAACCATTTTTTGCTGTCCCATTGAGGAACAAATAATGATTTTTGCCTTTGGAAACTCTTGTATGATTTGTCGGACAGCTTCAAGACCAGTCATCTCAGGCATAGTAATATCCATTGTGACTATTTCAGGCTGTAGTAAGCGATACATTTCTACCGCTTCACGGCCATTCTCAGCTTCACCAATTACCTCATGTTTAGCTAGTTCTAGCATTTTCCGTAAGGTTACTCTCATAAATTTAGCATCGTCAACTACTAATACTTTAGCCAAAAGATGTTTCCCCCTCATCTTATATGCAATTAACTAACTGAACGATAATTAGTCACATATATAATAAATATAGCAAATATTTTTAATACTATGCAAACCATAATAATATAATTTTCTATTAAAAAAAGAATATTAGAATCCCTTAAATCCTCCGAAAAGTGCGGACATATAGCCTGTAAGCATTGTCATCCAGTTAAAAAAGAGAAAAATACCAAAAATGATCATGATAAATCCTCCTATTTTAACAATCCGTCCACTAAATTTACGTATCCACTTCAATTTTCCGATAAAAAATGAAAGGATAAAAAATGGTAACGCAAAACCAATAATATATGCAATCATGTAGAACATTGCTGAATTAGGGTTTGTCGCAGCTAGTGACATAACTGCAACCAATATTGGGCCAGTACATGGCGTCCATCCAGCCGCAAACGCTAAACCAATCAAAAAAGAGCCAACGAAACCGGTGGGTCGATTTTTAAATTGAAAACGATGTTCCTTCATCAAAAATTCCGGCTTTAAAAAACCAACAATCATGAAACCAAATATAACGATAACAATTGCCCCGATTTGCCGAATTAAATCTTGATTATTTTTAAAGAAATTTCCAACTAATGATGAACCAAAACCAAGAGCGATAAAAATAACAGAAAATCCAATGATAAAACATAAAGTATGCAGAAGACTCCTCTTCTGTAACATGGCATTTTCATTCTTTAATTCATTTACAGACATGCCTGTAATATATGAAACGAAAGCCGGGTAGAGTGGTAAACAACATGGAGATATAAAGCTTAAAAACCCCGCACCTAGCGCTAGAAATAAATTTAAATCTACTTCAGTCATACTAACAACTCCTGATACGTTTTTCTTCATTTTACCAAAGTTCACTCTTAAATATGACTTGATAATGTGTGAAGTTTTTGTGGACATCAACATTTATGTATATATTCAATCACAAATTACCATTGACTATATTAAATAATTTAATTTTTTATGGAAATAAAGAGATAACTTTTGAAAAAGTGTAAAAGATTGGGTATACTTAGATTAAATAATGAACGAAAGGAAATCATCCGTGAAAAATGAAAATCTTTCAAAACAAATTGAAAAAAAACGGGCTGATTTAATAGAAGTAGTAAAGAAAGAAGGGCTAGCATCTTCACTAGCCATTCAATATAGTCAAGAATTAGATCGTTTGTTAAATCAATATCTTCGTCTAAGTATGCAAAATAGATCCGCTATTTCTTCATAATCTATTTTTAACCCATTGAATATATTATAGAACGTGAATAAAAGAAAGTAAAAAAACGAGTACCCTTTCGTTTATTTTACTTTCTCTTTATTTATCAAGAAGTTATTGGATAAACAGAATCTTGCATACCATTTTGCAATAAATACATTTTATGATATAAACCATTTAATGCAATTAATTCTTTGTGATTTCCACGTTCAACTATTTCACCTTGATGTAAAACTAATATCAAATCTGCATCTTGAATGGTAGATAAGCGATGTGCGATAGCAATCGTTGTTCGGCCTTTTCTCATATAATTTAAGGCATCTTGAATTGCCTCTTCTGTTTCTGTATCAATATTTGCTGTTGCTTCGTCTAAAATTAATATTTTCGGATCGGTTGCAATCGTTCGGGCAAATGCAATCAATTGACGTTGCCCACTTGAAAAAGTTGAACCTCTCTCGACAACTTTATGGTGGTAACCACCTTCAAGATCATTTATAAAAGTATGTGCTTGCACAAATTTTGCAGCCTCTTGAATTTCTTGATCAGTTAAACTTGTATTATGAAGCTGAATGTTATCTTTTATGGTTCCATAAAATAAAAAAGGATCCTGTAATACTAAACCTAATTTTGAGCGTAACTCTTCGATAGGATATTTTTTGATCGATTTACCATCTATTAAAATATCCCCTCTTTTAAATTCATAAAATCTCATCATTAAATTAATCGTTGAACTTTTTCCACTACCTGTATGACCTACTAAAGCAATCGTTTGTCCTGGCAGCGCTTTAAAGGAAATATTTTTTAACACATCTCTCTTGCCATCATATGAAAAACTTACATTTCTAAATTCAACCTCACCCATTTCAATTTTCAAATCATTCATATTCTCTTGAATAGGAGCGATTTCCTTTTCATCAATTATTTTGAATATCCTTGATGCGGCAACGATTGCCTGTTGAAACATCGATAAGCGAAACATCATTTGATTTACAGGTTCAAAAAACCGATCTAAATAATTGACAAATGCGTACAAAACACCAATTTCTATTGGATTTTGAAAGGAAGAAATACCGAAATAGCTTAAAACGATGATTAATGCAAATACATAGACGAGATCAATTACTGGACGTAATAGAAGTCCATCAATCTTAATATTTTTCATTCCGGCTTTAAAATGTTTCTCATTAATTCTAGCGAATTCTTTACGAAAACGCGCTTCCTGTCGAAACAGTTGGACAATTGACATCCCTTGCAAAGATTCATTTAGTTTCGCATTTAACTGACTAAGACGTTCTCTTAAATCTTGATAAAAGACAGAACTATACTTGCGGTATAGTCCCATGATAAAAATGAGAATAGGCAATATACATAAGCAAAAGAAAGCGAGTTTTACATTTAACGAAAACATCGCAATAAATATCCCTATAATTAAAAAGATTCCTTGAATAAAAGTAACCATGACATTTACAAACATATCATTAATCGCTTCCGTATCGTTTGTTACTCTCGATACAATACTTCCTGCAGGTGTTCGGTCAAAGTATTTCATTCCTAATTTTTGCACCTTTGTAAAAACATCAATCCGCAACTGTTGAATAATTTTTACTGCAATTTCCTGAAACTTAAATAGCTGGTAATACTGAATGACCGCTTTAACTAACTGGATTAAAATATAAACGACTGCTAAATTCACAAGTGCTTGATATGGAAAATGTCTTGGCGTTAAATAATCATCGATAAATACCTTCACGATAATCGGACCATAAATATCACCAATTGTTGCTAATAGCAAAAGAAAGAAGGCAAAGATTATCATTTTTAAATGCGGTTTCGTATATGCCATTAAGCGAAGAAGTATTTTCTGTTGTTCTTTACCAGTCATCGTCATTTTACTTTCCATTATTCGCTTTTCCCCCATGTTCTACAAGCTCTTCAAGCTGCTGTCTGACATACATTGCTTTATACCAACCATCACTTTCCATTAATGAATCATGAGATCCCCGTTCAATAATTCGCCCATCTTCTAATACTATAATTAAATTTGCGTGTTTAATCGCACTGAGTCTATGAGCTGTAATAATCGTGGTTTTCCCCGATCGTTCTTTTTTAAGCGATTTCAAAATTGCCTCTTCCGTTTTTGCATCAACTGCAGACAATGAATCATCAAGAATTAACACTTCTGGATCTTTTAGCAATGCTCTCGCAATTGAAATTCTTTGTTTTTGGCCCCCCGATAAGGAAACACCTTTTTCTCCTACTATCGTTTCATACCCATCGGTAAACTGTTGGATGTCATCATGGATATGTGCAATTTCTGCCGCCTTCTCAATAAAAGTCTGATCTATTAATGGATCACTAAAAGCTATATTTTCTTTTACGGTTGAAGAAAATAAAAAATGATCTTGTGGAACGTAACCAACTGCTTCTCTTAACTTGTCAATCTGGTATTCATCAATCCTATACTCTCCAAACATAATAGTTCCATTTATTCCATCAAATTCTCTAAGGAGAAGTTTGATCAAGGTTGTTTTTCCAGCACCTGTTTTCCCTACTATCCCGAGTGTTTCCCCTTGTTTCAACTGAAAATGGATGTCATCTAACACTACCTTCGTTTCATTTGGATAACTAAATTCCTTTATCTTATATTCAATTGCACCCGTTGGAATAGCGGTAATAGCATTGGGGCGATCAAGAATTTCTATAGGTTCAGACAATAATTTACTTACACGCCCATATGAAGCTCGCCCCCGTTCCATAATGTTAAAGAGACTGCCAAATGCAAGCATTGGCCAAATAAGTAAACCTAGATATGTAGTAAAAGAGATTAATTGTCCAATCGTCAATTCATTTGAAATGACATATTTTGCCCCAAATATAATAGATAAAAAGAATGATAAGCCAATGACGATAGAGATAGTCGGATCAAAAAGAGCATCAATTCTCGCAACAGCTACATTTTTATTAACTACGTTGGAAGCTTGTTCACGGAATGACTCAATATCCTCCTTTTCTTGGCCAAATGTTTTAATTACTTTTATTCCATTTATACTTTCCTGTGTTTTATCATTTAAAGCAGAAAAAGCTTCTTGTGCACTATGAAATTTTTTATGGAGCAATGATCCATAATAATTCGTTAAAAGCGCCATAAACGGCATTGGTAACAATGCAATAAGCGTTAATTTCCAACTAATCGTTGTTGCCATCGCAATAACTACAAATCCACCCGTTAAAAGTGAATCAACAAACGTTAACACCCCAGAACCTGCTGTCCCTTGGATTGCCTGCAAATCATTTGTTGCATGTGCCATTAAATCACCGACACGTTTTTGTTGATAAAATGAAGATGACATTCTCGTAAAATGACTAAATAAACGATTTCGTAAGATTCTTGCTAATTTCAGAGATGAGCCAAATATCATAATCCTCCAATAATATCTCAAAACATACATAGTTAATGCAGTTACAATCAAAATAATAATCCATTTAACAAGAATACCCTTAGTCAATTCATTATCTTTTATTAAATCAACGATATTTCCCACAATTTTCGGGGGAATAAGCTGCAATCCCGCCACAACTGCTAAAATCAGTACACCCGATATGTATGCTTTCTTTTCCTGCTTAAAAAACCACATTAAATCAACGAAAACCCTCATTATTTCCCCCATCTGCCCATCAAAAATAGTAAAGTTTATATAAAATATTAATCGAAATAGATAATCCATTCTAATTTTAACAAATTTTCCGATAACAAAGAAGCAAATTTTCGCAAAAAAATAAAGCTATAAGATGATTGTTATTCTAAAGGCTGTCCCTTTTCTAACATCATTTATAGCTCTATTTTCTTACTTCATTTGCTGTTTATTCATCGCATTCATCATTTGATTGATTTTCTTTTGTGATGGTTTCATACCCATTTGAGTCATCATCATTTTAAGCATTTGTTCATTGATTGGCGGATTTTTCTTTAAGTAGTTCATCATATATTTACGCGCTATGAAAAATCCTAGTGCAACCCCAGCTAGTAGAGCTACAAGTATGATAATGTATACATACCAAGCCATAATAATCCTCCTTCATGTTGTCTATCTTACAGTGTACTAAATCCTCAATCATTATACAATATTTCAATTGTGTTTCAAACGAATTTTCTTTCTTTTATAGGTTTCAACCAGCCAAATCTCTCATTTTCAAGGTCCAACGCAAGTAATCTTCCATCATATTTTCGCAAAACTTCTAAAAAAGCCGATTCTGAGTCATAGTTTCCCCAGGCATTCAGTCTAAGCATATAATCATCGACAAATAATTCTACTCCATTGAACAAATCGTTTTCGATATATCGATAGAAATTATTTTGGTGAACAAAATCTTTTTTCTTTGAAAAAGCTTGTCCAAGTAAATGATGAATATGTAATATCGGTATTGGTTTCGTTATATACTCAATTTGCTTTCTTATTATTTGTTTGAGAACACCGTCTACTTCGTAGTATTCCAAAAACAAGTCAAAAAACATTCTTTCCCGTCCGTAATAATACTCTGCAACCTCTTCCTCTATTAAATAGATTTGATAGGCACGCATGATACCTCACTCCCGAGTTTTTATCCTTTCTTATTATTTTAGACGAATATTTCTGATTTTTTTGTCAAATACTGTTTCAAATAGATGATTTTTTTGTCGAATGTCTATTTTTATCATATACAGAACAAAGATAAGACATAAAAAAGGAGGATAACTAAGTTATCCTCCCGAATTTTTATTATTTAAGTAATGCTTTAACACGCGAAACTACGTTTTCTACAGTAAATCCGTATTCTTCCATTACTTTTCCACCAGGAGCAGAAGCACCGAATCCGTTAATAGCTAAAATATCGCCTTCGTCACCAACGTAGCGTTCCCAGCCAAAAGGAGCGGCCATTTCAATTGCAAGGCGTTTTTTCACCGCTTTAGGTATAACTGACTCTTTATATTCCTTCGACTGTTCTTCGAAACGATCCCACGACGGCATACTAACTACAGATGCATGGATTCCTTCATTTAATAATGCCTTTTGCGCATCAACAGCAAGATTCACTTCTGAACCGGAAGCTAATAAAATTACGTCTGCTTGATTATTTTCAGACGGAGATACTATATATGCACCTTTTGCGACACCTTCTTGAGCATTTTCTGCAGTTGATTTAATCGTAGGTAAACCTTGACGTGTTAAAACAAGTGCAGTCGGCTTATCCTTAGAAGTCAAAGCGAGTTTCCAAGCCGCAGCTGTTTCATTACCATCAGCCGGGCGAATAACAGAAAGATTAGGCATTGTTCTTAAGGATGGTAATTGCTCAATTGGTTCGTGTGTAGGACCATCTTCACCTACCGCAATACTATCATGTGTAAATACATAGGTGACTGGTAGGTTCATTAACGCTGCTAAACGGATTGCTGGTCGCAAATAATCGGAGAATACGAAGAACGTCCCTCCATAAACTTGTAATCCGCCATGCAATGCCATTCCATTCATCGCTGCACCCATTGCAAATTCACGAACACCAAACCAAATATTCCGTCCATCATAATTTTCTGGTGTAAAGTCTTTTTCACCTTTAATCATTGTATTGTTTGATCCCGCTAAATCTGCAGAACCGCCAATAAAAGTTGGAACATTTTTTGCAATAGCATTTAATACTTCACCACTTGAAGCTCTGCTTGCTAAGCTCTTTCCTTCTTCATAAACAGGGATTTCTTTATCCCAGTTATCAGGAAGTTCGCCTTTGATGGCACGCTCTAATTGTGCAGCCAACTCTGGGTATTGTTTTTTATAGTCAGCAAAAAGTTGTTCCCATTGTTGTTCTTTTTCAATTCCTGGTTCAACAATTTTTTCATTGAAACGATCATATACTTCAGATGGAACGTGGAAATCTTCTTCAAATGTCCATTTATAATAATCTTTCGTTAGCTTTAATTCATCTGCACCAAGCGGGGAACCGTGAACAGCAGATTTTCCGGATTTATTAGGTGATCCATATCCAATTACCGTCTTAACTTCAATCATAGTTGGGCGAGTAACATCGGATTTTGCTTCTTCAAGTGCTTTTGAAATGGCCTCAAAATCATTTCCATCTTCTACACGAAGATATTGCCATCCATATGATTTAAATCGACCTTCTACACTTTCCGAAAATGATTTATCTAAATCTCCATCAAGTGAAATATCATTTGAGTCATAAAGAACAACTAAACGACCCAGTTTTAAATGTGCAGCTAGTGAAGCAGCTTCACTGGATATCCCCTCCATAAGGTCACCATCACCACAAAGAGCATATGTATAATGATTAACTATATCGAAACTATCTTTATTGTACACACCTGCTAAATGACGTTCAGCCATTGCCATACCAACAGCCATTGCAATCCCTTGTCCTAATGGTCCGGTAGTTGCTTCAACACCTTTAGTATGACCAAATTCCGGATGTCCTGGAGTTTTACTTCCCCATTGGCGGAATTGTTTAATATCATCCATGCTTAAACCATATCCAGCCAAATGGAGTAAGCTATATAATAACATCGAACCATGGCCAGCTGATAAAACGAAGCGATCCCTATTAAACCATTCTGGATTTTTTGGGTTATGGTTCATAATTCTAGTCCAAAGTGTGTATGCCATCGGTGCAGCACCCATAGGTAATCCAGGATGACCTGAATTGGCTTTTTCAATTGCATCAATAGAAAGAGTTCTGATTGTGGTTACTGCTAATTGGTCTGTATTATCAAACAATTTTATACATCCTCTCTATCATATATAGTCCAATATTAATATTAAACATGTTTATATTATAACTCAACTAAAGAAAAGTATAGTTTTTTATCTTTTTAATTTCATGTTGAACTAACCGCTTTTTTAATAAAAATGAAAAAAGGCTGATTGGTCAGCCTTATCCATAAAGGTTATTTAATTATTCAATGGAGTCTTTTCTTCTCTTGAATACTGCGAACTTTTTGTGGTGTTACGTCATTTCCTTCCGGATCAATGACACGAACAGTTTCAATTGTGTTTTTCATAGAAGAACGAAAACTTTCTAAATACTCACGTCGAAGACGGGATTGTTCTTTCGCTTCCTCTTCAGTTAGTCCTTTTTCTTTAGCTTTTTTCGATAGTGCATTGATTCTTGATATTTTATCTTTAGAAAGCATATAGCTACTCCTTTTCTGTAGAAACTACTATCTTTTCCAGTAGAAGATACAGTAATAGTACTAGATAAATACTTTGTTATCAAGAAAAGAGCTTAAGCTTCCTTCTATAGTTATTCTTGCTTTATATATTCTTGATATCTTCTATGCACAGTTGCTTTTGAAACATTATATCCAAATCCTCTTAGTGTTGCTGCTATTTCAGCGAATGTTAGGTTATTCTTACGTAAACGGACTATTTCGTCTATAGGCATATCCTTGCGATCACGTCCTTGAACATTTCCATGTTCTTTTAAATTCAATTCTGGCCGATAACCTTTTTCTACTGCACGTTTCATTCCTCTTTTTATTTTTAAATTATGTAATTTTCGTTGATATTCTTCTACCATACTAACAATATTTAAAACCATAGAATCAGATTCTGATAATTCTAATTCCCCCTGATGGGAAATACTATATACTTTAATACCTTCCTTAAAAAGACAGTGCAAAAGAGCAATTTTTGCATTACCTCTGCCTAATCTCGTCTCATCTTGAATTAATAATGCATCAATGTTTCTTTCTTTAACAAGATCAAGGATTTCTAAAATCCCCGGACGATCTAAATGATATCCACTTTCTTGATCATGAATCACTTTAACAAGATCGAACCCACACCTTTTAGCCATCTCCACTAGTTCTGCCTCTTGTCTTTCAAGTGATGTTTCTTGCGTATGTTTTTTTGTACTTACACGACAATAGATTACTGCTTTCATCATTTTATTACTCCAAATCTAATGCATATTGATTACTATCATCCAACTGTTTTTTCGTTTTAATAGGGATTATAATTTTTTCTCCAGCTTTTATATTACTACTAGTTAAATGATTTTTCTTTGTTACCCACTCGATGAACTCATTTGGATTCATTGAATGTTCCTTTGAATAAATATGAGCAATTTCCCACAATGATTGCCCTTTAGTTACGATAACTTCCTGATAGTTTTTGTCATCTATAAAAGAGTTCATCGCATATAATCCTATAACCATTGATAAAACAATTAATATAATAACATAAGAATATTTTTTCCATAGAATAGTCATATTATAAAACCACCTTCGAATGTATGTTCGTTTATTATTTTTATTATAATGCGAACATTTGTTTCAAGTCAATAGTTTTTTCGAACTTATGTTTGTATAGTTGGAAAAGAAATGCTATAATGGAATTAATCTAAAAGATACGTTTAATAGTCGGGGTGTATATGATGACAAAACTTTCAAAAAGACAACAGGATATACTGGATTTTATTAAGCAAGAAGTTAAATCAAAGGGATATCCACCATCTGTTCGTGAAATTGGTGAAGCCGTCGGACTAGCCTCCAGTTCTACTGTCCACGGTCACCTATCAAGATTAGAAACAAAAGGATTAATCCGAAGGGATCCTACTAAACCGAGGGCAATCGAGATCCTCGATTTTGAATCGGAAAACATCCCTAAACAAAATGTCGTGAATGTTCCTTTATTAGGTAAAGTGACTGCAGGTATGCCTATTACTGCTATTGAAAATATCGAAGAGTTTTTCCCATTACCAGAACAATTAGCACCCACTGATGAGAATATCTTTATGTTGGAAATTGTCGGTGAAAGTATGATCGAAGCTGGTATTTTAGATGGTGACTATGTAATTGTCCGTCAACAACAAACCGCTAATAACGGGGATATCGTCGTTGCAATGACTGAAGATGATGAAGCAACAGTGAAGCGTTTCTTTAAGGAGAAAGACTTTTTTCGGCTTCAACCAGAAAATTCAACAATGGCTCCAATCATTTTAAATAATGTCTCTATTTTAGGCAAAGTTATTGGTCTATACCGTCATATCATTCATTAAGTAAAATCTCCAATATAAAAACATCCAAATTTCATTTAAATAAAACGAAATTTGGATGTTTTTTCTTTCAAATCGTCACTTGCAACGAATTTTCCAAATAACTCTTTAATGGACTAAAATAAGCCCCTCTCGTTTGAGAAAGGGCTTATTAACATGATGTAAATCATGCACTGATTATATTATGTGCAGGTTGCAATCAAATTATACTATTTTATTACTGCGCCAGTTGATGGTGCCGCATAAATGTTTACTTTACCAAAATCATCCGTCTTAATCGTATAGACATCCTTTTGCGGTTCTCCCAAAATATCGTATGAAAGACCTCCAAATTTCTTAGGATTTAAAAAACCCACTTCATTTCCTTTTACTGGTGCTTTATCGAGAGGGTAAACTCTCCAACTTGAATCAGTTCTAGGAAGATACACTTTCTTAGGTTTAGGTTTGGAGGCTGATCCCGGGTGGGTTTCATTCTTAGATGCACCTTCTAACTTCACATATTTCGGCGAAGCAGTTATATAGTATACTGCACCTTTACTGTTCTTAACTTTGTACATATACTCATTGCCCACTTTTACTTTCTGGACAACTTCCGGAAATCCATCTCCTTTACGCAATATACCAACTTTATAATTGGTATCAAATGTTGCTTTCGAATAGAAGTTTACTCCATCCGAACCGCCATAAATACTTTCAACTCTTTTTCCTTTAAATGAACTGTCATTTGATGGATCAGGTATTGTAGGATTTGGATTTGTTTCAGGTTTAGAAGGAGAAGCACCTGCCTTCACCTTGTCTAAAAAGTCTTCCCAAGTAATCCCCTTTTCTCCACTTCTTAAATAGCGTGGACAGTTCTTTCCACTCCAATGGTTATGTTGAACTACGTTAGATACGGGAATACTGTGTTCATTCATTAAATGATTCGTTAACCAAACAGTATTATCTACTGCCTTTTTAAAGTCACCATCACTGTTAACACAGATTTCTATCGCAATTGATTTCATGTTCCCTAGTCCATAACCATCCCCTGCATGCCATCCTACTTCATTTGTAGGTAATGATTGATAAATTGAATCTTCATCTACCTGAAAATGCCAAGAAGCTTGTCTTGTATTACCTTTATATTGTAAATTGGCATGGGCTACATCATCTGCACCTCTACTCGTGTTGTCGGTTTCGTGAATTGTGATATATTCTGGATCCATCTTTATTCCAGGTCGGGTAAATGTATTTGAAACAGGGATAAATTTTTGATTAATCTTCATAAAAATCATCTCCTTACTATTTAATATGAAATCTAGCTATTTTTCGGAAAGGCGTATGAACAAAAAAGAGTAACGATTTGATCGTTACTCTTTGAAATGTGCTTTCTATTTAAAGTAGATCTAACTATAAATTCATTGTCGTGTGTAAAAACAACTAAACAAGCCAAACAAGATTCTAACTTAATACAAAAAACCCCTCGACACCAATAGTATCAAGGGGTTTACTAATTAATACATTTGCATATATTGCTCGCGTTCCCACGGATGGACTGTTGTGCGGAACATATCCCATTCAATCTCTTTTGCTTCTAGGAAATGTTCAAGAATGTGTTCACCAAGTGCACTTGTCATTACTTCATCTGAAGTTAAATTTTCCAACGCTTGTTTTAATGTTCCAGGGAGATCAACAATTCCGGCTTCCTCGCGTTCTTGTTTATTCATAACGTAAATATTTCGATCAACCGGTGCTGGAACTTTTAGTTTATTTTTTATTCCATCTAAGCCGGATTTTAATAATACAGCCATTGCTAAATATGGATTAGCAGCTGGATCGACACTGCGAACTTCAATTCGTGTGCTTAATCCACGTGAAGCTGGAATTCGCACTAATGGACTACGGTTTCTTGCGGACCATGCAACATAACATGGTGCTTCATAACCAGGAACTAAACGTTTATAAGAATTTACAGTTGGATTGGTAACTGCGGTAAAATTCGTTGCATGTTTAATTACACCAGCAATAAATTGATATGCCGTTTCACTTAATTCAATTTTACCACTTGGGTCAAAGAAAGCATTTTCGCCATTTTTGAACAATGATAAGTTACAGTGCATACCGGATCCACTTACACCAAACAATGGTTTTGGCATAAATGTTGCGTGCAGTCCGTGCTTTCGGGCAATGGTTTTAACAACGAGTTTAAATGTTTGTATATCATCACACGCTTTTAATGCATGAGCATATTTAAAGTCAATTTCATGTTGTCCAGGCGCTACTTCATGATGTGAAGCTTCTACTTCAAATCCCATTTCCTCAAGTTCTAGAACGATATCTCGACGACAGTTTTCACCTAGATCGGTTGGAGCAAGGTCAAAGTATCCCCCATTATCATTCAACTCTAATGATGGCTCCCCTTTTTCATCTAATTTAAATAAGAAAAATTCTGGTTCAGGTCCGAGATTAAAATCGGTGAAACCTAATTCTTCCATTTCTTTCAATACACGTTTCAAATTATTTCGCGGATCTCCTGCAAATGGTGTACCATCTGCATTATAAATATCACAAATTAGGCGAGCCACTTTCCCTTTTTCTGCTGTCCAAGGAAACACAACCCATGTATCTAAATCAGGGAATAAATACATATCAGATTCTTCGATTCGCACAAAACCTTCAATTGAAGAACCATCAAACATCATTTTATTGTCTAGCGCTTTACCAAGCTGGCTAATCGGTATCTCAACATTTTTAATCGTTCCTAATATATCAGTAAACTGAAGACGAATAAATTTCACATTTTGCTCTTCTGCAATTTTTTCAATGTCACTACGATTATACCTTGACATAAACAATTCCTCCCTATGGGTCCTATTTTTTTATACAGCTATCCATTAATGAAAAAATCTCGGTCTTTCATTTTGCATCCCAGGGCGTTGAAATCTCCCTGCTTGTAAAAGTTCTTCCCTTAATATTTTTCTCACTTCTTCGTTAGATACTTCCGGTTTTGTTGTAGTTGTTTCAATTGGAGCTGGTTCAGTTTTCAGAATTAATATTTTCTTAATTCCCGCCATATTTATGCCTTGATCTAACAGATCTTTAATTTCTAACAATTGGTCGACATCATTTAAAGAATATAGCCGGCGGTTCCCATCTGATCTAGCCGGATGGATTAAACTATGTTCTTCATAGTATCGAATTTGACGGGCCGTTAAATCGGTTAATTGCATCACTGTACCAATCGGTAAAATTGGCATGGAACGACGAATTTGATTACCACTCATTAAAAACTCCGCCTTTCATATTTGCTATATGACTACTTTAACTCACGTTAGATTATTTGTCAATAATATGTTAGGTTTTCTTACATTTATTTTTATATTAAATTTATAATTTGTGAAGTGAATACCACACAAGGTTCTCTCTTATCACTTCAATAAGAATGTGCTTTAACTTAGAAAAAATAAAAAACGTGTGAAATGAAAGGTTCACACGCTTTTAGGTCCATTTATATTAAATTCTTTGTTAATAAACGGTCTAATGCTGAGCAGACGGCGATTTTTACATGAGAGTATGTTAATCCTCCTTGGACATACGCAGTGTATGGCGGTCTCAATGGTCCATCCGCTGATAGTTCAATACTTGCACCTTGAATAAATGTTCCTGCAGCCATAATTACATCATCTTCATACCCAGGCATATAGCTTGGATACGGAGTGACATACGAATTTATTGGTGAAGCAAATTGGATTGCTTGGCAGAACTCAATCATTTTATTTGAATCTTCGAATTGAACAGATTGGATGAGGTCTGTTCGGTTTGCATCCCATTTTGGATGTGTATTTAAATGAAACTTTTCTAAAATTGCTGAAGTGAAAACAGCTCCCTTTAATGCTTGGCCAACAACATGAGGCGCTAGGAAAAATCCTTGATACATTTCTTGTAATGAGTAAAGTGAAGCACCCGCCTCAGCACCGATTCCAGGTGATGTCATACGATATGAGCAAGCATCCACCCATTGCTTCTTACCAACGATATATCCACCAGTTTTCACAATTCCTCCGCCTGGATTTTTAATTAATGAACCAGCCATTAAATCTGCTCCAACATGACACGGCTCAATGTTTTCGACAAATTCCCCGTAACAATTATCAACGAAAACAACCACATCCGGTTTAATTTCTTTAACAAACTTAATCATTTTTTCAATTTCTTCAATTGTAAAAGAAGGGCGGTTTGCATATCCTTTTGAACGTTGGATGCCAATCATTTTTGTATTCTTTTTAATGGATTGTCTGATACCTTCATAATCAATTGCACCTTCGCTTGATAAAAGAACAGTATTGTAATCAATTTGAAATTCTTTTAATGAACCAACTCCGCTTCCTCGGATCCCGACTATTTCTTCTAACGTATCGTAAGGCTTACCAGTTATATATAATAATTCATCTCCTGGTCTTAATACGCCAAATAGAGCGATGGAAATTGCATGTGTTCCCGAAATAATTTGCGGACGAACTAGCCCTGCTTCTCCACCAAATACTTCCGCATAAATTTTTTCAAGCGTATCCCTCCCAATATCGTCATAGCCATAACCTGTTGATGGATTAAAATGGGAATCACTTACACGGTTAGCTTGAAAACTTTGTAACACCCTAAACTGATTTTCTTCTATTCTTTGATTTATTTTTTCGTGAATCGGTTTAATTTGTTGCTCTACTTCTTCTATAATTGGTTTTAATTTCTCACCGTTAACTAAATACTGTAACATCTTGTTGCTCCTTTAAAATCTGATATTAGCCATTCCCCTTCCTACTTAAGAAGAGAATGTGTTTATTTCATCTTAACAGAAAAATATGAAACAAAAAAATTTTTCTTGTAAGTATGATTTATCGTGATAAAATCAAATTTGTGATGAAAGTAATACACTTACATATTAGAAATTTTAGAGCCTAATTTTTTCATATCATCATAGATTATTGATACTTCTGGGAGGTATACCCAATGACTTGGGAAATTCTAAGTATTATTGGTACTATTGCATTTGCTGTTTCCGGGGCAATCATTGCAATGGAGGAAGAGTATGACATATTGGGGACCTATATTTTAGGGATTGTTACCGCTTTTGGGGGAGGTGCAATTCGAAATCTCCTAATTGGCGTTCCTGTTTCGGCACTTTGGGAGCAGAGCCTTTTATTCCAAATCGCTTTACTGTCTATTACAATTATTTTTTTATTTCCTCATAATTTATTGCGACATTGGCAGCGTTGGGGGAATTTTTTCGATGCAATGGGACTTGCTGCATTTGCTATCCAAGGGGCACTATATGCAAAACAAATGGGGCACCCATTAAGTGCCATTATCGTTGCAGCTGTATTAACCGGAAGTGGTGGGGGAATTATTCGCGATGTTCTTGCGAAAAGGAAACCACTTGTTTTACAATCCGAAATATATGCTGTCTGGGCAATTCTTTGTGGATTTGCTATTGGGCTAGGTTTGGCAAAGGAACCTATTGAGCTATATTTATTATTTGTTATTACAACAATGCTCCGAGTACTATCCTATATATTTAAGTGGAAACTTCCTAAAAAAACGAGAATAAAAACGGCTAGTCATCATGACTAGCCGTTTCTTTATAGATTATCCGGAAACAATAAATCATTACTTCTAATTGTTAATAGGTCATGTCGATCAAAATGATGATTATTTAATAACCTCATAGCTTGAGAGCGAATCGACTTTTCGATTACATTTCGAACATACCTTCCATTTGAAAAACTTGTCGGATTCATCATTTTTACATACGATAGATGATCTTTTAGTTTTCTTTCCGCATCATGGCTTAGAACATATTCTTTTTCGGATAACATTCTCTTACCTATTTCCATTAGTTGCTCAACATTATAATCAGGAAAGTGAAATACTAATGGAAATCTAGAATGAAGACCGGGATTTAAACTAAGAAAATAATCCATTTCTCTTGAGTACCCTGCTAAAATTAAAATAAACTCATGCTGCCGATCCTCCATATGCTTGACCAGTGTATCGATTGCTTCTTTTCCAAAATCCTTTTCCCCACCCCTGCCTAGGGAGTATGCCTCATCAATGAAAAGGATTCCTCCTATCGCCTTTTTAACTAAATCACGCGTTTTTTGTGCAGTATGACCAATATATTCACCTACTAAATCTGCACGTTCCGCTTCAATTAAGTGTCCCTTTGTTAAAACATTCATTTTTTGAAATAGTTTACCAATCAGTCTTGCTACCGTTGTTTTCCCTGTACCTGGATTACCTTTGAACATCATATGAAGTGCCTGTTTACCAGTTTTTAGACCTGCTAATTCTCGTTTTTTATTAATATATATCCACGCATATATTTCCTTAATCATCTTTTTCATTTCATCCATTCCAACGAGAGCACTTAATTCTTCTTCAATTTCTCTGAGTGCCTCATGCTCTGTCGATACTCTCTTTTGAACAGCTTCCTTTGGATGATGTGTTTTTGAGGCTTCTCTTTGTTGTGCACCGAGGACAATACTTATTTGGCCATTATTTTTCATGCGTATTGGTTGATCCAAAGCGTTCACCTCACAATCTGAAAACAGTATACGCTAAGAGGTAAAAAAGTGTGACAAACGCCCAGGTCCAAGCGTTTTTTTAATCACCTATTTTTAAACAGTATGAAAACATATAAGATTGATTCATTATTGTGAATTTGATTTTAAAATAATATTTTCATATGTCCAAACAAGTCATTTCGAGTTTCCCTCTTCACATTCTATTCCCTCGTACGAGTAAACATTACTTTGTCCTTTTAAAAATTATTGGCATGAAAAAAGCATGTTTAACAATTTCTTGTTAAACATGCTCATTCTTACCTACTACTTATTGTTCTTCAAAATTTATTTGGACATTTTTTAAAGGGGAAAAGGTTGATATAGCGTGTTTAAAGACAAGCTGTTGTTTCCCTTCTGACTCAAATAATACAGTAAAATTGTCAAATCCTTTTATTTGTCCGCGAAGTTGAAATCCATTTAATAAAAATACAGTTACTGATGTACCATCTTTACGTAATTGGTTTAAAAACTGATCTTGAATGTTAATTGCCTGTTTCATAAAAATCCTCCTCTTCTATCTCTATAATTATTAATTCGATTTTAATCGAAGCTTTCCTGCAACAAAATGTGATATTTCCTTTATTTTTTTCTTTCTTTCCATATCATTTGTCATATCAAACCAAGTTACATCCATTTTATTTCTAAACCAAGTTAATTGCCTTTTAGCATACCGTCTAGAATTTTGCTTTAACTGGGTTATAGCTTCGTTTAACGTTATTTTCCCATCAAAATAATCATACAATTCCTTATATCCAATTGCTTGTATGGATTGGACATTACGTATCCCTCGCTCATATAAATCTTTTACTTCTTCTAACAGTCCTTCATTAATCATGTTATCCACCCGTTGATTAATTCGTTCATACAATTTATCTCGTTCCATCGTAAGACCGATTATTGCCACATCATATAATAAATCTGTAGCTTGTTGTTGTTGATACTCCGTTGCTGTTTTCCCTGTACAATGAATTACTTCCAAGGCCCTAATAACTCGTCTAATATTATTTGGATGGATTTTTTTTGCACTTTCGGGATCCATTTCTTCCAGCAACCGATAAACACTTAAATTCCCTTCTTCTTCTGCTTTTTTTTCATATTGTGCCCGTATTGCTGCATCTCCAGGTGCATCGCTAAATTGGTAATCATAAATTACTGACTGTATGTATAATCCTGTACCACCAACAATCATCGGTATTGCATTCTTTTGATAAATAAGATTGATTTCTTTCCTTACTTTTTCTTGGAATTCCGCAACGGAAAATGGTTCGTCGGGTTCCTTGATATCTATTAAGTGATGGGGAACTCCATTCATTTCTTCTTCTTTTATTTTCGCAGTTCCTATATCCATCCCTTTATAGATTTGCATAGAATCACCGCTTATGATCTCCCCATTAAAATGTTTTGCAAGGTAAATGCTTAGTTCTGTTTTCCCAACTGCTGTTGGTCCGATTAGTACGATAAGTTTTTTTTTCTTTTCCAAACGTTTCACAGCCTTTTCACATGTAAAGAATATCTTAATCGTACCATATTTAAAGATAATTAACTTTAAGGAAATAATAATATTTACATCTGATTCACTGCGATGCTATACTCTTATATTTAATAATACACATTTTTTTATTGTTTCCTATATTTTTATATTTATACACTCTCACGAAAACTTCAAACATTCTCCCGGTCAAAAAAATAAAATTTAGATTTTTTTGAATTTATTGCAGAAAAGTGTTGATTTGCATGTCTGATTTTTCTATAATTTTATTTGTTGTTCGATAAATTTATCAATTTTGGACAATAAGTTAGACGGCTTTTGGAGAAATTGGTCGAAAGGAGTATTATAAGAAAATGGATCGACAATTACCTTTATCAAATGAATTCCTACTATTAACTTATAAGAAAGCTATTAAGTTAAAATTGCCGAAGGAATTTATTGAGATGCTCCGTGAAGAACTAGAAAAACGACAACTACAATTGAAATAATACCTCATTGTTATACACTACATATAAAACTCTACATTTCTATTTTTACTAGATTTTTTTGCATTTCTCCCTAGAAAATCAATAATTAAAATTGAAACAAACTTAACAAGGCATATTCGGATTTTAATAGAAAAAGGGCTTGCAAGAGTAGCAATATTCCCTCCAAACACAAAATATGTTGATGATTTTAAAAAGATTCAGGATGTTACATGGCTAAAAGAAATTGGAATATGGAGTATTGAAAATTATGCAACTAAAATAGGCTGGTTATCGTAAATCGCAAAGATAATTTTATACCAATAAAAATTCTTCTCGCAAATAAAGTATTTTATGTTTTTTCTTTTAACATTCCACATTTTTTCTCAAAAAATGGATATACTATTTTTCGATAAACCATTTTGATTCTCGGAGGTTGTTGAAAAATTGAAAAAACATTATTTGCTCATTAGTATTTTAAGTATCTCATTATTTTGCAATCCACAAAATATATTAACTGTCAAAGCCCACAATCAACCACAGATTGAGGCAAGACACATGCACTTGCATATAAGTGATCAAGAAATAAATGATCTAATAAAAAAAGGTTATTCTAAACAAGATATTTTCAAAGCTTACTTTATTGCTAAACATGCAAAAGAAAAGTTGGATGTTGAAACGGTTTTAAAGGTATATAAACAGAAGCAATCATGGGGGGCAACAGCTAAATATTTTAAGGTAGATATTGAAAAAATTAAAAAAGCACATTTTGAAAAACATAAACAGTTTTATGAAAAGAACAAAACAAAAATCATCCAATATTTAGCTACTTATACAGGTAAATCACCTTCTGAGCTTGATAAATATTTGAAAGATGTTGATTTACACTTTTTAATAGTAGCGGCAGCTATTTCTAAAAAAAGTAATACTGATCTTAGCCAAATCATTCAGGATAAAAAAGAAGGAAAACACTTAAAAGAGATTATATCTAAAAAGAAACTTGATCCTGAATCAGTATTTGATGAAGCAAAGAATATTCATAAAGGTATACATCGTGTAATTGAAAAATAATTATCTAATATAGTAGGCTGACCTTTTAAAAACAATTGGTCAGTCTTTCCTTTCTATTCACCCATATCAAATTTTTTGCAGATTTCAACGGATAATATATTTTCTAATTTAAAGACTCTCCTATTGTTTCTAAGATAGCAAAATGCACTAATTGAATCTTCCCCGACAGATAATACTTTTATCTTTCTTTGACTAAATTGATTTAACTTCGAGATATAAATGATTTCCAGCTTTTGGCCGGTATTTAGGGCATATTGAAATATTCCTTTCACCATTCATTCACTCTCCATAAGAAACGTTTGTTCTTATTTTATGCAAACGAATGTTCTTTTATAACAAATACAAAGTAACCAAAAAAATAAACAACATGATATTTCAATCATTTTTTCTTCAGTGTACCATTTGTCCATTCCAAAGCTCCTTACTAACCATACAATGTATTAATCTTTCTTCTGGAGGTGATATTATGTCTGGTGGTTATGCTGGAGGAGGAATGGGCTTCGCGTTAATCGTTGTATTGTTCATTCTCTTAATTATTGTGGGCGCATCCTATATGGGTGGCGGAGTTTACTAATGCTATTAATTTTATAATTGCGAACAGAGACTTCCTCATTCGTATGAATCAGGTTACTCTTGGTTTAAACTTCACCTCTTTTCCTTAACTGTTATACAAAAAAGACGCACCAGCCAGTGCGTCTTTTCCCATTAATGAATATTTTTTTTCTTAAAATTGCCTCCTCGAACCTCGGCTATATCACCTACAGCGAGAAAAGCACGTTCATCAATTTCTTCTAAAATAGTATTTAACTTAGCTTCCTCTAAACGGTTTATAATACAAAAGATCACTTTCTTTTCGTCTTCTGTATATGCCCCTTGACCATTTAAATACGTAACACCCCGTCCTAATCGAGCAAGTATTGCTTCCCCTACTTCCTTATGTTTATCCGTAATAATCCAAATCGATTTAGATTCATCAAATCCTTTAACTACGGTATCTATTGTTTTTGTAGCTATTACATATGCAATAATCGAGTACATAGAACGATCCCATGAAAAAACAAACCCTGCTATACCGAGAATAAAAACGTTAATAATCATAATAATTTCGCCTACGGAAAAGGGTAATCTTTTATTAAATAAAATAGCAAGTATTTCCGTCCCATCTAATGCTCCACCATAACGAATAACAATTCCTACTCCTGCACCGACGACAATTCCGCCAAAGATTGTAGCTAAAAATATATTCTCAGTAAAAGCCGGTACCGGATGAAATAACGCTGTAAATATAGATAAGATGATAATCCCGAAAAGTGTGGAAATGGCAAAAGTTTTTCCAATTTGTTTTTTCCCAATAAAAAAGAATGGTAGGTTTAAGACGAAGATAAAAAGCCCGAGTGGTAAGGTGGTAATGTGAGAAAGCATAATCGATATACCTGTTATACCGCCATCAATGACACTGTTAGGAACTAAAAAGATTTCCAAGCCAACTGCCATTAATACTGCACCGATACAAATAGCAATTGCTCTTTTTAAAATTTTCAGTTTAGTCATTGGTTTATGTACTTGTTTTTGTTCAACTTGCTGATACTCCATGCATTTCGCTCCTTTTTATCATATATATAAATTATAGCAAAAGATTTGGTTGAAGGAAAAAGATTAGCTTAAAAAAGTTGCCATTTTAAGAGAATCATGTATAATGAAATTAATTAAACATTGAAAAGGTTTTCTAGGGTTCCGCGTTTTATGACGGTCTGGTCCGAGAGAAAGCCCACAGCTACTTGCTGTGTCACGGAAGGATAAAAGCCTGGGAGATGTATCTAATCTCTTTTGGCTTTTTTTATTTTGCCTTTTTTTATATTTTTCAATCATTTATAAAGGAGGATTTCAAATGAACGCACATTGGAGTAAAGTTTTCATCGGTGCTATTTTTGAAGTGGTTTGGGTAATGGGGTTGAAGCATGCCGATACTTTTTTAACATGGTCAGGAACGATAATTGCTATTATTTTAAGTTTTTATTTAATGATCATGGCAGGAAAACATCTGCCTGTAGGTACTGTTTACGCTGTTTTTGTTGGATTAGGAACAGCTGGAACGGTTATCTCTGAGATCATTTTTTTCCACGAAGCTTTTAAACTATCAAAGCTCCTTTTAATCGCTCTTTTACTTATTGGTGTAATTGGTTTAAAAATCTTTTCCAGTGATACAACACAAGACAGGGGGAATAGTTAATGGCGTGGATTTATTTAATTCTAGCCGGTATTTTTGAAATGTTCGGTGTAATGTTTATTAACAAATTGCATAAAGACCGAAACGTTTTCTCCTTTTTCTTACTCTTTATCGGTTTCGCGGGAAGTTTTCTTTTTTTATCACTTGCAATGCAAACTTTACCAATGGGTACTGCTTACGCCATATGGACAGGAATTGGTGCATCTGGCGGAGCCATTTTAGGGATGATTTTCTACGGCGAACAAAAAGATTGGAAAAGGATTGTCTGTATAACATTAGTTGTTAGTGCTGCAGTTGGGCTGAAGTTAGTTTCCTAAACCTGATTGTTTTTACACTCCTAAACCATTGAAAGAAGCTGACAGTTATGTCAGCTTCTTGTCTTTTTGTAATTGTTCAATCACTTTGTTTCGCTCCCCACCATCTGAAAGCTCCTCGGAAAATTCATGTTTCTCGTCTTCATTTAATGATTTGTTAGGAGTCAGATTATTATTTGGAGCTGCTTCCTCATTCCACTTTCCCATAACATCACCCTTTCTAGAATACAAGGGTTAGTATGTGTATTCAGCTTTTCATCATTCATTTAACTACTTTTTTCTTTGTCTTTTCGATTTCTTTCCTTAATTCCATCTGTAAATTCAACAAATTTATATAATAAATAAAAGGGCCAAATTAATATGAGGATGATCCTGAACCAAATGTTCTTATTTGATACGAAGAACATAATTATTACTCCAAATAATAAATAACAAAAGAGCTCAAGCACAATTATTCCCCTTTCCATTAATTTTTTTCCCTCTCGTTCCTACATTTTATCCAATCATAACTTGTCCCGTTCGCCTTTTGGATTAATTATAAAAAAAAGTGTATACATAATTACGACTGTATACGAACTCGATGAAAATAGAGTCTGCATACAGTCTTTTCTATTAAAAATATAATCATTGTATAATTTCTGTTTTCCTAAAGGTATCGATGATTATTGCAGATGCTTCTGCCATATTATAGCTTTTCATCCCGTAGTTTCTTTTCATGCGTGAGAAGTGAGTAAGTATTTTTGAAAGAAATTGTAGGTTTTCTTCCAGGTTCACCCCAAAATTATGTGGATGCCACCATAAATGATACATTTTATTTTGTTTGGCGGCTTTTGTTATGCTGTTATTTATCCTTTTTAAACGCAACTTTTCTAACATTTTAAGTTTCGGGTTATAAGGACGGAGAAATCTGCTAGATGGAAGATTAACGATTGGTTCGGTATCCAAGGTGTCGAGGGAATAAATATGATGTCCGGTTATATTTACATACGAATCTACCAATCTAAGAATACGTTTATACGTATATTGGGATTCGATGAAAGGGCTAGCGTTATAGATAGGAAAAACTTCATTTCCTCGATACGACGTTAGTCCATTTTCACGGCAAATCGTTAAATAATCTTGATTCACTTGATTACGTGGAAAGGCAATCGATTTTATGTTTATTTTCTTTTCATTCCCAATTTCTATCGCCTTCTTTACATCGGCAGCAAATTCTCCGGCGGTTTGACCTGCCTCCAAACAATAGTAATGCGAAAAGGTATGGGTGCCAATTTCTTGATGAGGCACCAGTAATATTTGCTCGATTAAGGAATGCGCATAATGAAATGGGTCTTCTTTCTCTGACTCACCTATTTTATTGATTAAACGATATCCCGAAAATGTTGAATTTTCGTAGTTTGGTTTCAACAATGGCTGGCTACTCAATAATTGTGATTTGGTTTCAAAGAATAGTTTTCCAACTGTGGCCCAAGTTGCGTGAATTTCATGCTCCTGAAAAAGTTTAAGCATTTCCGGAACAGCTTGGCGTACTCCGAGCAGATTATCCTGATATTGCTCAAGGCTCATTACATCCTGAACACCCCAATATAGTTCAAAATCAAGTGAGATAATCAATGTTCCGTGGTCTATCAATGTTTTACACCCCTGCTTTTCTTTGACATATTCCATTGACGAACATGTAGTACCAAGTTCCCCAAGAATGTATATGATAGATAACCGGAATATTCGGTGATAATTTTCCCGCCAAATTCAAGCTTAAAATTCCGGATGTTGATATCATTTGTTAAACCACCTGAATCATAGATTTGGTAGCCTTTACTTTTGAAGTAGAGCATATCTTCCCATTGGAGCATTCGATGAGCTTTGCTAGTTAATCTCTTAAAATTAGAGTCATTTGTTAGCCTATAATGGGAAGCCGAATAAAAAGGCATCGATCTTTTTCCATTGACTACATATACACGATAACATAATGGTTGTTGATCGATATTTTCTATTTTCGTTATAATTAATGCATTTTGATCCCTTAAAAGTTTTAGCGTTTCTACATGAAAAGGAGTGCAGCAATAGGTATTTTTTAATTTGGCAAATTGATTGTAAAAATCCCGAAACTGCAGGATTTCTTCATTAGATGGATTAACTAAAATAAACTTTTTAAGATTGGGGTCTTTTTGGGCTTGCTTAATTTGCTTTCTTGTTGACTTAGAAATATCCATGAATAGCTCTTCAACATCCTTTGTTAAATCCTTCTGCAATGTCTCAATTGGTATTAATCCATTCATAGGGATGGTTGAATGGGTTATTCCAACAACATCGATAGAAGGATCAAATGGAAAGCTTTCCTCAGGAAAATAGATTTGTGTAATAGTAATCCCCCATATTTTTCTGGATACAGATAGCACGATAGTCACTCCTTTTCATTTAGAAATTTCGTCTGCTGATGAATCTGAAGCCAAAAATTACTTTTTTCGTAATTTGATAAACCCTAATAAACCCTTGGTCATGAAAAGACGTTTTATCTTTACAATGGTTCGGGATAGCCACGTAAATAGACAGTAATTTATTATTTTTCTCAAACAGTGTGGAAGCAACATCTCCATCAAATGATTGCCAGTCGTATATGTAAGCAGAATGACTTGGAAGTTGTTCAGCAACATCTACTACGTCTATTTGAAGTACCTTTTCATTAACCCAAAAATAATTAGTTATCATTCCATCCTGAATCAAGCAATAGCACTGTTGCTTTTGATATAACCTTTTGATGATTTCTTCTACATTCCCTTTAAAAATAGATGAATGTTGAATTAATTCTTTTAAGGTTATTAGTTGGAATTTTTTCGAAACAGTTTTTTTTTCAAACAATCTACGATCGATTCGATAAATCTCCACCATATTTTTTTGAAACAGAAACCCTCCTATTGTTTTTATTGTTTTCTTAAAATAGGAGGGATTTAGATCATGTAAAAAATTTAATAACTTTCCAAGTGTATTCCTCTTAAAATGGACTAAGCTTTTATTTTTCTTTAAAAACTGAATCAGTTTATCTCTCATAGAAACATGCCAATAGCCAAACCGCGAAAGCCAGCCTTTACATGGTAATATTACTTTGCTAACTCTATCGGTGTTAGTATTCCAGTCTAATTTATATGGTTCAAAACCGATACTTAGATCAAAATTTTGAACCTGATTCCTATAACGGTTTTTTATCGTTTCTTTTAATAGCATTCTCCCGGGGCTAAACACCCCAAAATCATCATCGTGGGCTAAAATATATAATACATATCGATTTCTGCAAACAAATCCATAAAAAAAGGCAACCAGACGGTTTTCAATAAAGAGCCCATCAATTTTTGTTTCAATTACTTTGTTATTTAAAAATGCAATGTTTTTATAAAAATCGTGCGTATGACCTTTTGAAAAACCGCTCGTATCGATCTTCGATTTCCAGCGCTTTTCATGAAGCCGAAACATCGTTTCTAACTGGGTTTTATCCAAAGGATGAAAGGCTACATTTCCCAGCTTTTTCATTCGTTTTTCTTTTCTGTCCCCTCCATGCTTTTTCATTTTTTTCTTAATAAAGTCATCAAAATTCTCCATTTGCAAATCAATAAAAGGGGCAATGATTTGAGATTTATGAACTGGAATATCATTATCAGTACAGTAATGAATAAATGCATTAGCCGTCCCTTTACTATCAAGAAGTCCATGTAGGATAACTACCTTTCTTCTTTCATTAATTAATTCATTCATAACTGTACGAATGGCTATCTCCTTCCACTTTTCCACTGCCACAATATCCATATAATTTGCTTGGCCGTAACCGGCAAAGTGGATATAATTATAAAATCTTGTTCTTTTTTTTATAAAGGGAAAGATAGCAATCACTTCATCCTCATGTTCGACTAGATAAATATAGGGTTCAAAGGAATCTTGGAAATAACAAAGCCATTGACGGATCCATTCGAATTCGATAAAGGGGTTATTGTTTTGGCACATTGACAAAATGTCATTCCAAACTTCTCGATATGTCATTAACTGTTGTAAACTGGTAATCTTCTTAATATTCATTTATAGCCCACCTAAGGTTAAAAGTAATCCAGTCGCTCTTGTAACTAATACTTTCAACTTTCCTTCCCCCTATAAAAAAATCTTAGGTTTTATATTTTGGATACCACTTGTTGATAAAACGTAAGAGTATCATCTACCATCCTTTCTATTGTAAAATTTTCTATATAAATCATCCTGCCCGATTGTCCAAACTGTTTTCTAAGCATTGGCTGATCAATTAATTGCGTAATTTTTTCAAGCAAACCTTCCTTATCTCCTTTTTCGATAAGAAAACCTGACTTTCCATTTTGAACCAATTCACTTACTCCTCCAACATTACTTGCAATAACAGGAAGTCCTGATCGCATTGCTTCAATAATGCTTAACGGTAAGCCCTCCCATTTTGATAGTAAAATAAAGATTTGTGAATTTGCTAAAATTTCAGGGACATCATCCCTTTTACCTAAAAAAGTTACTCGTTCTGATAATCCCCGTTTATCCACCTCTAATTCTATATCTCTCTTTAATGGTCCTTCTCCAACAAAATGAATTTTCCACTCTTTGGTTTTTAATTTACTTAAAACCTCCACTAGTGTTTGATAGTCCTTTGGCTCCGCAAATCTAGCAACCATAATCATGTTGACAGGATTGATGTGTGGGGCTGCCAGTTTCCGTCTTTCAATATCGGGGACGCCGTTTTGGATAACCCTAATTTTCTTTTCTGCAATCACTTTATTATTAATAGCAAGTTGCCGATCATAATGAGAAACTGAAACGATACCAGTTGAAATAAACCCTGCGAATTTTTCTAAAATGGAATATATCCATCTCTTCTTGCGGGATACACCTTCCGTAAATGCCCAGCCATGAGCTGTAAGAACGGTTGGTATTCCAAGCGACCAGCCTGCAACCCGCCCAATTAATCCAGCCTTTGATGAGTGTAGTGCCAATAAATCTGGCTTCATTGCTTTTAAAGCTCGCCTTAGTTCAATTAATGCCTTCATATCATAAATCAAATGAATTTCTCTTATAAGGTGTTTCACCCTTGTATGCGTAATTTCCTGTTGTTGTAATTCTGGAAAGGCCGTTTCTGCACTTCCAGAAAATAATATGACGTCATGACCAATATGTTTAAGCCTTATCGCAAGATCCCTTACATGAATTTGTGCGCCACCCGGTTCATCCATTCTTGTAATAAGTTGAACGATTTTCAAAGTTTCACCGTCCTTTTATTTTAATGGGTTCTGGCATCCCTTCATTTATTTCCTCTTCCGCGCACCAAGCCAAGGCTAAAAGCAGCCAAAAGTGCCTCCAATGCAATGTATCAATAAACAAACTATTAAAGATTAAACCCACTAATGAAGCAAAAATAATCGAATATAGTCCCCTCACTTGGTAAGAGGAGCGTAAAGTGCGTTTTAACGCTTGTAACATACTTAGAATGAAAAAGACAAAAAAGGATAGAAAGCCGATAAGTCCATTTTCTGCAAATAAGCGTGCATAAAGGCTATGGGTGGACATCTCAAGATTCTCGTCACTTTGGCCAGGACCCATTCCGATTAAATTGGAAAAACCCGCTTCAAACGCTGCCTTTTGAGTGGAAAAACGCTCCGTATCATAGTTTTGCATGCCTAATCGTTCATTAAGTAAGTTTGCAATTAATGGTGTATTTCCTAAATAGAAAAGGAGAAAAGTTCCAGCAATTAAGCATAATAATAGTGTGATTACTCTTTTTTTTATAGGAATATTGCTAATGAAAAGAAAATAGCAGGCTGATGCCAAAACACAATTTCCCCATGCTGCTCTGGAAAAACTGAGAAAAATACCTATTAAAAAAAAGACAAAGAGACCAAAATTGAACTGCACCCCAATTGTTAGACACAACTAACAATTGGAGGTGCAGTTTTTCTATGTCTAAATATTCGTTTGAATTAAAATTAAGGGCAGTATTAGATTATTTAGAGGGCAAAGATTCCTTTCAAATAGTCGCTAGCCGTTTTAATGTCAGCCTGACTCCTTTAAAGAATTGGGTGGCACATTATAGAAAAAATGGTGAAGCTGGTTTAATTTCCAACTATACAAATTATGATATTCAATTTAAAATGGACGTACTAAATTATATGAGTGAATTTGGAGCGTCCTTAACACAAGCTGCGGCTGTTTATAATATTTCTTCCCCTTCTACGATTCTTCAATGGCAGAGGCAGGTTGAAAGATTAGGTGTGGACGCTCTATTACCAAAGAAAAAGGGGCGTCCATCCATGAAAAAGGAAATTAAGAAATCAGTTCCTGTAGAGGGTTCATATGAAGCATTACAAGCTGAAAATGAGCGTTTACGCATGGAGATTGCCTATTTAAAAAAGTTACGAGCCTTAATTCAAGAAAAAGAAAAATCACCGAACAAGACAAAGCGCAAATAATATATGAGTTAAGGCACGAATTTAAGGTGATTGAGTTAGTAAAGATCGCTGGAATTCCACGTAGCACTTATTATTATTGGGTAAAACAAATGGATCGACCGGATAAATATAAGGAAATGAAGGAGTTAATTAAGCAGATTTTTGAAGAACATCAGGGACGTTATGGTTACCGTCGAATTACATTAGAATTACGTAATAAAGGGTATACAATTAATCATAAAACGGTCCGCCGTTTAATGATTGAGCTGGGTTTAAAGTGTCTCGTACGAATGAAAAATATCGGTCATACCGAGGACAAGTGGGCAAAACTGCACCTAATATATTAGAACGAGATTTCCATGCATCTAAACCTAACGAAAAGTGGGTGACGGATGTGACAGAATTCCACCTACATGGGGAAAAGCTATATTTGTCGCCAATTATGGATTTATATAATGGTGAGATTATAGCTTATAATATAGAACATCGCCCTGTATTCTCACTTGTTTCAAAAATGTTGGACGAAGCCTTTGACCGATTAAATGAGGAAGACACTCCTATCCTCCATTCTGACCAAGGATGGCATTATCAGATGAATCAGTATCGATCTGCATTAAAAGAACGAGGAATCATTCAGAGTATGTCCCGTAAAGGGAACTGCTTGGATAACGCAGTCATGGAGAACTTCTTTGGCTTATTAAAGTCTGAATTGCTTTATCTAAAAGAATTTGAGAGTATGGAACATTTTAAAGTAGAGTTAGTGAATTACATTCACTACTATAACCACAAACGGATTAAGGCAAAATTAAAAGGCATGAGTCCGGTTCAATACCGAACTCATGCCCCAGTAGCTGCCTAAATCCCGTGTCTAACTTTTGGGGTTCAGATCAAATAAACCAACTTTTTTAATAATGATGTGGTTTCAGCTTTATATAAAGTATAAATAGCAGCGGGAACCACAAAAGGCCCAAAAACATTTGGATCCTTGAATAACGATTTAATTCTTTCGAATTGCAGAAAGCTTTCCGTAAATGGTGAACGAAAAAAATACGCAAATACCCCTATTAATACCGAAATAACTGCTGCTATTACATACCCATTAAAAATCGTTTCAATTACCTTGCTTTTGTATCGAAAAGATGTCCCTACGATAGACAACCAGGAAAGTACTAAATAAAAGGAAATAAAAAAATAGAAAAAAGCCACACCTTCATTTTTTGCAAAAAATGCAGATAGTAAGTTTGCAAGCAAGAAGAATAGCAGCAAAAAAAACGGTAAAATAATAATGGAATGAAAACCATAAAATGAAAAAACACAGCCTGCGAGAATAAACAAACAAAGAAACAAATCAAATGGTGAAGGTTCAATCCATACAAATGAGCTCAACGACATGATTAAAAATAGAGAAGTTAAAACCCAATCCCTTCTCTGATGGTGATTCGTCAATCATCCCACTCCTTTTCACCTCGATTCATTCGAATGTAAAGGCTTATCTTCATTTGGAAAACGAATTTTCATTACATACCAAGAAAAAAAGCCATTCGTGAGATATCCTATTGAAGTTAGAATGCTGATACAGAAAATAGCAGTAGTAGGGTTTTCAATGTAAAAAAATGAAAGAATCATAGATAAACAAATAAAGAAAAAACGAATCCCTTCACTTATCATTTGATAATTTTGAGATTCCAGTGCATAAAAATTTCCTGAAATTGGATTAACCACCATTTTCATAAAATATAAAATCGAAATAATTTGAACATACTTACCCGCTTCTTTCCATGCTTCGCCGAAAAGAAAGGGAATGATCGATGGAACAATAAGGAAGATTAGTCCAATTATGACTAAGCTTAGAATGGACATTCTTTTTACAATCATCCAGAATAATGCATTTAATTCTCTCCCCTTAGTTGAAAGCTTAGCTGATTGCGACATATATACTTGTTTGGCTGAATAACCGAGTAAAGCTTCTGGAACGGTTAAAATTTTCTCGGCTAATAAATACCACCCCGCTACTGCAGGACCATAATGCACCGCTAAAAAAACTGCTGGCATATGAGTACCTGAAACGTTAATAAGAGCAGACCAACTTGAAAGAAGTGGAAAGTTTTTATAGCGAATAAAAACCTTTTTTAGACCATTCAAGCAAAAAAGGCGTACATGAGGTTTATTTTTGAAAATAAATCTTAGTAATGTTAAAAATCCAGAAATCCTACCAATCACTTCGCCGGCCAATAATCCTAAAATACCTGTTTGGAAAATACCAAAAGTAATCTGTGATACCATTTGTCCACTATTCATATTGATCTTTGATTTAGAGATGGATAGGTAATCTTCAGTACGAATATTCCATGAATTTAATGCCTGAAACCAACCTATCCCAAAAACACTAAAAGCTAGAAGCCAGGCGTAGTGCTCCAACTCGGGGGCATCAAGCCATTCTCCAATCGGTAAAATCCATGCGGCTATAAGAACGAAGACACTCATGAAAATAACGATAATTAGCGATAACATAAGCGTATCCCAAGCTTCTTGTTCATCCTTTGGTAAGGGGACAGCTTGGTCATACATAAGGGATGCAATAACTGAAACACTATAAAGAATGGATAGATAAATCGAAAAAATACCAAACTCCTCCGGCGAATATAAATGTGTTAAAATCGGTGTTGTTAGTAGGAGGAATAATTGTGATAAAGCCGTTCCGGCAGCAAGAATCGAGATACTTTTCATAAAATGGTTATTTGAAATAAAACTTTTTAGATTTGCTATCATTTTCATTCTACAAAAACCTCCGCTAATTCAGGCAATACAATGACAGCCATTACTGAGGCGATTAAGGATCTTAAAAAAATAATTTTTTCCGCTTCTCAAATCTTACCGGAGTGATGATGTTAAACTCCGTTCCGTTTACCACATGAATGGAATTTTCAGTCATATATTTTCTATGTTCTTTTGAGAAATATTTCTCCATATAGTTGTAGGCTGATACAAGTTCAAACGACCGGCTTGTCGTATTATGGGCATCAGACGCGATAAAGTGAACGAGATTATGTTTAAGCAATTTAAATGAGAATTTCTGGGAGTCTTTTCCGAACAAACCGACAACACTTGCAGCGGTCACTTGTCCCAAAGCGCCTTGGTTTACAAGATCAAACAAACGATTAGGTCGTCTTTGAAATTCTTCATTTCTCTCAGGATGAGCAATAATCGGAATATACCCCATTAATTGCAATTTATAAAAAACTGATTCTGTAAAGTGAGGGATATACGTATAAGGAAGCTCAATTAGAATATATTTATTACTTTCACTTAAAGGGAGGATGTTTTGTTCAATGTCCTCTATATCCCTTGATATATCACCATGAAGATGAAACTCCATGCCAGGAAGAACTTTTAATGGAATCTCCTGTTGACTTAATAAACTATTTAATTTTGATGTTTGGCTAAGGATTTCTTTAGGATGATTCATATAGAATCCATTTCTATGATGGGGAGTGGCAATGACATGGGTAATCCCCATCTCTACTGCTTGTTTTGCCATTAAAAGGGCTTCATCTTGATCCCGAGCACCATCATCCATCCCAGCTAACAGATGGCTATGAATGTCTACGATCATTTCCCACTCTCCTTTTCACATTAAGTTAATTAATAATAATGAGCCGAATGTTGGACTTTTCCGCAGTTTATAATGACCCCTTGAATATTCGCCTGTACTTTTTGCAACTGATGGATACTTTTTAGGGCTTGATCCAATTTTGTTTTTTTTGCATGTACGACAAATAAGCATCCATCAACTTTTGTTGACAAGGCAACGGCATCCGTAACGATTAAAGGAGGACAATCCATAATGACTAAATCAAATTTTTCTTTCAATAGTTCAAGTAATTGATCCATTTTATTTGATGATAATACTTCCGCAGGATTGTGTGGATGCGGACCCGTGCTAATAAAAGACAGATTCGGTACTTCGGTAGAGTGGATAATTTGGTCCAATTCCATGTTTCCTTCCAGATAATTCGTGAGCCCGCTTCTTGCAGGTGTATTAAAAAGGAGGGAACCTACACCTTTTCTTAAATCAGTGTCTACATAAACAGTCTGCTTATTATCCATTGCCATGCAAATTGCTAAATTTCCGGCTGTTAATGACTTTCCTTCTTCTGGATTTGAACCGGTTATAAGAATAGATTTTATATTTTGCTGATTCATTGCATACTGTAGATTGGTTCTAAGTACCCGATAAGATTCGATAATTGGAGAAAATTTATCAACTTTTGGTAAAGTTTTTAAATAACGATGATTAATGATCAATGATCTGTTCTTTCCTTTAGTATTTCCGGCAATTTCGGGAATGAGTCCAAGTGTAGATAGTTGAAAAGCCTTTTCTATTTTTTCAACTGAATCGGTTTTTGCAAAAATTGTTTCTCTTAAAAGCAAATTAATTATGGATACTACGATACCAAGAAGAAAGGCGAGAACTGTATAGATAATGTGGTTGGGTTTAATCGGCGAAGTATTTGTATTATTATTGGCTGTTGTTAGTATCTGGATATTATCAATTTTCATTAAGTTTCTTATTTCTTGCTGAAAGATTCGAGCTGTCGAATTTGCAAGTTTTGCAGCTTTTGAATAACTATTATCTTGGGCGGTAATCGAAATAATTTGGGATTGTGGATTTGTTTCGATAGTAATCTGTTTTGCCAAATCCTCTATTTTTTTAGAACTATTTACTTCTTCTGATACTTTTTCTAATACTCTAGAACTCTTCAAAATATATTTATACGTTTCAATAAGCATGAGGTTTTTATCAATTTCGCCTGCTGAAAGATCCTGTGTTTCAGAACTTGATAATGAATGATTAACTAATAGTTCAGTTTTCGCCTGATAGACAGATGGTAGAAGATAGCTTAATAAAGCACCCAATAGGGTGAAAATAATAACGGTAAAAATAATGATACGTCTTCTACTTTTTAAAATATTTAAAATGTCTTTAAGTTCTGCAGAATGATTCATTCTTATTCAGCCCTTTAAAAGATTGTACTTCCATTTAATATGCCCCTTTTCCTGTGAGCACTAAAACAATCGTTTTACAAATAATTTTAAAATCGAGAAACAATGAAATATGATCAACATAATAGAGGTCGAAATTAATTTTCAATCCATGATTGATATCTGATCTTCCGTTAACTTGGGCAAATCCGGTAATACCTGGCTTCACCATTAATCTTTTTTTCTGAACACCATCATAAAATTTAGTGATATTTAGAATTTCAGGTCTTGGACCAACAAAACTCATTTCACCTTTAATCACATTGATTAATTGTGGCAGTTCATCCAGACTGTATTTTCTTAAGATAGCTCCTAACTTGGTAACCGTTAAATTATCAGGGGTCCTAAATACAAAATTTTGGGGTACTTGACCATCCCATACATATTCATGAACATTATTTATAACACTCCTTTCCATTGTTCGAAATTTAATTATCGTAAATTCTTTATTGAATTGACCCGTGCGCTGTTGCAAAAATAAAACCGGACCTCTCTCAAAAGTAAAAATAAGGATTCCAATTAGAACAATGATTGGGAATAAAAGAATAAGCAAAATGAAAGCTACTATTATATCCAGCAATCTTTTTAACACACGATAAGAGTTATTTTGGGTAATTTGACGTTTTTCATGGACGATCACTATGTACCCTCCTCGTATAATATGTTTTGAGCTCACATTTAGAAGACTTTCTTCTATAAATCTAATAAAAAATGATTATTGAATGCACCTCCTAAATAGATGGAAACTTTTTAGATAATTTCACATAGGTTTTCCAATTTTTTTCTTGAGTAAAGATTGCAAGAAACGTCACTCTTTATAAGATTTATATTTATTTTTCATTACAAATATACCGTTATTTTAAATAGTAAAATGGATTCAGTTTAGCTATTTATTAGTTTGGAGTAATGAATGTGGTCAAATTAAGAAAAAAATAAGGCGAAACCCTTTTATATCTAAGGTTTCGCCTTATTCAAAATTACATCACTCGCTTAAACATCTTTTCCATATCATAAACCGAGTAATGGATTATAATGGGTCTCCCATGGGGGCAAGTAAAAGGATCAGACGCTTGTCTTAACGAATCGAGTAATGCCTGAATTTCGTCATTTCGCAAATGATGGTTCGCCTTTATCGACCCTTTACAACTCATCATAATGGCAGCTTCTTCTCGTAGCTTTTTAATATCAATTTTTTTCATAGAGAGGAGTTGTTCTATCATATCCTCAATTATTTCTTGTTCATCCCCTTTAGGAAACCAAACGGGGTGGGATCGAGCAATAAAACTGTTATGACCGAACATTTCAAGAAAGACTCCGACTTTTTCGAGTTCATTGAGATTTTCTTGAATCTTTATCGATTCATCGGTCGAATACTCTAATGTCATTGGGACTAGTAAATCTTGCAATTCATTCGTAACCCGACCGACTTTTTCACGAAAGTATTCATATTTAATTCTTTCCTGTGCTGCATGCTGATCAATGATATATAATCCTTTATCGTTTTGCGCAAAAATATAGGTACCATGCATTTGCCCAATTGGGTAAAGCGGGGGAATCCGTTCGCTCCCTTGAGAAGTTTCTTTGAGTTCACTTTCATCATATACATTCCACTCATTTGTTTCCTCAATCACTTCTGGGAAAACGTGTTCATCATTTGTAATCTGTTTATTCGCATCTCGCGCTGAGAATTCCGATTCGTATAATTTTTTCATTTCTTCTTGAGGAAGAAGCTTTTCTTTTGACGGAACAGCAACGAAGTTATTCGTTGTGTATGGTTCTACATCATCCTTTTGTTTTGTAGGCAAATGATCCAAGTTCATGAACGTTTGTTCAGCTTTTGGAGTTTGTTTTACCACAGGTGATATTCCATTTGGAATTAGCTCCCGATTTTTAAATGCCTTTTTAATTGCATCGGAAATTTGATGATTTAATTCTTGTTCTTTACTAAGTCTGACTTCCAACTTAGCAGGATGAACATTCACATCCACTAAGATAGGATCCATTTCAATTGCTAATAGGACAATCGGAAAGCGGCCGATAGGCAATAATGTATGGTATCCTTCTTGAATGGCTTTAACAAGTGCATAATTTTTTATAAAACGTCCATTGATCA